>NZ_JASHAT010000029.1:0-507 GCF_047464965.1 Streptococcus mitis | reverse complement strand
GTGTTTCTAATTCTTCTTCTGAAATCGGATCTCCAACAACCGTCAAGACCAATTCATTGTTACTTGACTTGTAGACTTGATTAATAACCGTATAATTGGCGAACTCTTTTCCTACAAACTGTTTGATTCCTTCTTTTCGCGCTTGATCTATCGTCAGAGTGACTGCTGAATAACTAGCCGGAAGAATCAATAATACAATCAAGGATATCAACCCAATTCTCATTTTAATGTTTAGCTCTTTAAATGAACTTAAGGGAGATTTTCTCATCAAAATTCTTGTTCCAACAATATTGATTAGCATGATAAAGACACAATTGATCAAGAAAAGATAAAGAGCCCCAAATAAAAATCGTACATTTCCATTAGCTAAACCATAGCCTGCAGTACAGATAGGCGGCATCAAAGCTGTAGCAATGGCTACTCCTGGCACGATATTGTTTGCTTCTTTTTTCCTTGAACCGATCACACCAGCAATCCCACCAGCAATAGCAATGAGAACATCCCAAA
>NZ_JASHAT010000028.1:0-514 GCF_047464965.1 Streptococcus mitis | reverse complement strand
CTTGATTGGAAGGATTACCAGTGTCTTCTTGACGATTTATGGGCTCATATTTTTTGGCTGTTTATCAGCTGTTATTATTAATTATTATACCGATTTAAATAAGGAAAGAGGAGAGGACAAATGACTGGAAACTATTCAACACGTGAATACCGTGAGAAATTATATGATGATCTTCATGTTCGATTAAGAGATACAGTGATTTTGATGTGTGCGATTTTTATTGCCTCTATCGGCCTAAATATGAATTCAACAGCTGTCATTATTGGAGCCATGCTGATTTCCCCTCTTATGACACCGATTGTTGGACTGGGGTTTGGTTTAGCTATTTTTGATACGCGTTTAATCAAGCAATCTCTAGAGGTTTTATTTACCCAAGTATTGGTCAGCTTGCTTGTCTCGACTCTGTATTTCTGGATTTCTCCCTTGTCTTATGCAAGTAGCGAGTTGATCGCACGAACCTCTCCAACCATTTGGGATGTTCTCATTGCTATTGCTGGTGGGATTGCTGGTGTGA
>NZ_JASHAT010000027.1:0-519 GCF_047464965.1 Streptococcus mitis | reverse complement strand
GAGCTACCGAGCTGCTCCATCCCGCGTTAATACAAAAGGAGGATGTGGGATTCGAACCCACGCACGCTTTTACACGCCTGACGGTTTTCAAGACCGTTCCCTTCAGCCGGACTTGGGTAATCCTCCAAAATAGTCCGTACGGGATTCGAACCCGTGTTACCGCCGTGAAAAGGCGGTGTCTTAACCCCTTGACCAACGGACCAAACTTTATGGGCACGAGTGGACTCGAACCACCGACCTCACGCTTATCAGGCGTGCGCTCTAACCACCTGAGCTACGCGCCCAAGTTAAAAACTTGGTAATTGAACAAAGTTCAAAGCGGGTGACGAGAATCGAACTCGCGACAACAGCTTGGAAGGCTGTAGTTTTACCACTAAACTACACCCGCTTAAATGGGAGTTAACGGGATCGAACCGCTGACCCTCTGCTTGTAAGGCAGATGCTCTCCCAGCTGAGCTAAACTCCCTAGAGCTAAGCGACTTCCATATCTCACAGGGGGCAACCCCCAACTACTTCCGG
>NZ_JASHAT010000026.1:0-525 GCF_047464965.1 Streptococcus mitis | reverse complement strand
ATGTTAAGAAGGGACTGATTCAAGACAGTCATATCTGGTCTTTCTTCCAGTCATTTTTCAAACAATATCAGTTGATAATCAGCTTAAATCAGATCTATCAGTTTGTCTATCTTTCTCTGATGGAGATCATGTCCTATCTTCACTTTGATTATTGGAAAAAACGGCTCGGTCAGGAGCTAGTATGAATAAGGAGAACAAATGAGACGTTTAAAAATGTTATGGCATATTATACAGGTTACGGGTTTTACTCGGTTTGCTCTGAGTTTTGTGACCTTTGTTTTTGGGTCAGGAGGCGTGCTTTTCCTAGTTGAACCTGCTATCACAAATTACGGAGACGGTCTTTGGTATGCTTTTGTGACTTCGACGACTGTCGGCTACGGGGATCTCCTAGCTGTGACCTTGATTGGAAGGATTACCAGTGTCTTCTTGACGATTTATGGGCTCATATTTTTTGGCTGTTTATCAGCTGTTATTATTAATTATTATACCGATTTAAATAAGGAAAGAGGAGAGGACAAATGACTG
>NZ_JASHAT010000025.1:0-605 GCF_047464965.1 Streptococcus mitis | reverse complement strand
GGCTCTTTGTCAACTGTAGTGGGTTGAATAAAAGCTAAGATCTAGAAAGGACGAAATTTGTCCTTTCTTTTTTGATATTGAGAGCGATAAAAATTCGTTTTTTGAAGTTTTCAAAGTTCCGAAATCCAAAGGCATTTCGTTTGATAAGTTTGATGAGATTATTGGTCGCTTCCAATTTTGCGTTGGAATAGGGTAACTGAAGGGCATTGACGATTTTCTCTTTGTCCTTTAGAAAGGTCTTAAAGATAGTCTGAAAAAGAGGATGAACCAGCTTAATATTGTCCTCAATGAGTCCGAAAAATTTATCTGCCTCCTTGTTCTGAAAGTGAAAGAGTAAGAGCTGATAGACATTGTAGTGGTGTTTCAAGTCTTCTGAATAGCTCAAAAGCTTGTCTAAAATCTCTTTATTGGTTAAGTGCATGCGAAAAGTAGGGCGATAAAATCGCTTATCACTCAGTTTACGGCTATCTTGTTGGATGAGTTTCCAGTAGCGCTTGGTAGCCTTGTATTCATGAGATTTTCGATGAAACTGATTCATGATTTGGACACGCATACGACTCATAGCACGGCTCATGTGTTGGACAATATGGAAACGATCCAACACG
>NZ_JASHAT010000024.1:0-654 GCF_047464965.1 Streptococcus mitis | reverse complement strand
AGATTTTCTGTCAAGGTTTGAACCCCTTGCCGAATACTACTTGCATTATCGTTTATGGTATCAGTAGAACCACTAGCAGATTCACTTGACTGCATCACGTCTCCCTCTTTACCCTTAGTTTCTGTATAAATCATGGCGAGCACAAGCTCTTCGTTTGCTGGAGTATCTCCTGTGACAAGTACAGTAGATATTCCGAAAGTAGAACAATTTGCAACCGATACAAACTCAATTAACATGCCACCTTCTGGAAATACAATTAAGTTCAATGCAGATGGCTCATATGAAACATATACAGAATTCCAAGTTCGTGGAAGTGAAGGTATGAAAGTTGGTTCAACTGTTGAGTTAGAATTCAATGATGCTTCAGGTATCGAGTGGAAAACAAGTGGTGATACTGCACTCAAAGTTGGAGATACTTTTACTTCAAGATTTATCTTGCCTGTATATAGTACATATGAAGTCAATGAATATGGCGCATATGTATTCCCGACAGGTGTTGAGCCAACATTCAAAGTAACTTCTATCTCTGAAAAGAAAATAACAATGGAAATGATTTCAGGAGATGTTCCAAAAGAATTAGGTGTATTCTTCGGTGTTGGTCAAAACCGTATTAATATCATCGATAAATCTAAGATTGATCTTGAAAAAATGCAA
>NZ_JASHAT010000023.1:0-793 GCF_047464965.1 Streptococcus mitis | reverse complement strand
GGCTCTATAATATTTGTAGTGGGTAAATCCCCTATGGATATTATGGAGCCTATTTTGTTGTAGAAAAAAAGTCCCATAAGATCTATAATGAAAAGCGACAAAACAACTCATTAGAAAGATTCATATGGAACAATTACATTTTATCACAAAACTACTCGATATCAAAGACCCTAATATCCAATTTATAGATATCATCAATAGGGATACACACAAAGAAATCATCGCCAAACTGGACTACAATGCTCCATCTTGCCCTGAGTGCGGAAGTCAAATGAAGAAATATGATTTTCAAAAACCGTCTAAGATCCCTTACCTCGAAACGACTGGTATGCCTACTAGAATTCTACTTAAAAAGCGTCGTTTCAAGTGCTATCACTGTTCAAAAATGATGGTCGCTGAAACTTCTATCGTCAAGAAGAATCACCAAATTCCTCGTATTATCAACCAAAAAATTGCGCAAAAGTTGATTGAAAAGACTTCTATGACCGATATTGCTCATCAGTTAGCCATTTCAACATCAACTGTTATTCGCAAGCTTAATGACTTCCGTTTTAAGCCTGATTTTTCGTACCTCCCTGAGATTATGTCTTGGGACGAGTATGCCTTTACTAAGGGAAAGATGAGTTTTATTGCTCAAAATTTTGATAATCTTAATATCATCACTGTTCTTGAAGGAAGAACACAAGCTATCATCCGGAATCACTTTCTTCGCTACGATAGAGCCGTGCGCTGTCAGGTGAAAATCATTACTATGGATATGTTTAGCCCTTACTATGACTTGGCTAAACAGCTT
>NZ_JASHAT010000022.1:0-1415 GCF_047464965.1 Streptococcus mitis | reverse complement strand
GGCTCTTTGTCAACTGTAGTGGGTTGAAGAAAAGCTAAGATCGAGAAAGGACACATTTCGTCCTTTCTTTTTTGATATTGAGAGCGATAAAAATCCGTTTTTTGAAGTTTTCAAAGTTCCGAAAACCAAAGGCATTTCGCTTGATAAGTTTGATGAGATTATTGGTCGCTTCCAATTTGGCGTTGGAATAGGGTAGTTGAAGGGCGTTGACAATCTTTTCTTTATCCTTGAGGAAGGTTTTAAAGACAGTCTGAAAAAGAGGATGAACCTGCTTTAGATTGTCCTCAATAAGTCCGAAGAATTTGACAGGTTCCTTGTTCTGAAAGTGAAAAAGCAAGAGTTGATAGAGATTGTAGTGGTGTTTCAAGTCTTCTGAATAGCTCAAAAGCTTGTCTAGAATTTCTTTATTTGTTAAGTGCATGCGAAAAGTAGGGCGATAAAAACGTTTATCACTGAGTTTACGACTATCCTGCTGTATGAGCTTCCAGTAGCGCTTGATGGCTTTGTATTCATGAGATTTTCGCTCAAATTGATTCATGATTTGGACACGGACACGACTCATAGCACGGCTGAGATGTTGGACAATGTGAAAGCGGTCGAGAACGATTTTAGCACATGGGAAAAGCTGTTTAGCTAAGGCATAGTAGGGACTAAACATATCCATCGTAATGATTTTCACCTGACAACGAACAGCTCGCTCGTAGCGCAGAAAGTGATTTCGTATGATAGCCTGTGTTCTGCCTTCAAGAACAGTGATGATGTTAAGATTATCAAAATCTTGTGCAATGAAACTCATCTTTCCCTTGGTAAAGGCATACTCGTCCCAAGACATAATCTCTGGAAGACGAGAAAAATCATGCTTAAAACGGAAGTCATTAAGCTTGCGAATGACAGTTGAAGTTGAAATAGCCAGTTGATGAGCGATATCGGTCATAGAAGTTTTTTCAATCAATTTTTGCGCAATTTTTTGGTTGATAATACGAGGAATTTGGTGATTTTTCTCGACGAGAGAGGTCTGTGAGACCATCATTTTAGAGCAATGATAGCACTTGAAACGACGCTTTTTAAGGAGGATTCTGGTAGGCATACCAGTTGTTTCAAGGTAAGGAATTTTCGATGGTTTTTGGAAGTCATATTTCTTCATTTGACTTCCACATTCAGGACAAGATGGGGCCTCATAATCCAGTTTAGCGATGATTTCCTTGTGGGTATCTCTATTAACAACATCCATAATTTGGACATTAGGGTCTTTGATATCGAGCAGTTTTATGATAAAATGTAATGGTTCCATATGAATCTTTCTAATGAGTTGTTTCGTCGCTTTTCATTATAGGTCATATGGGACTTTTTTTCTACACAAAAATAGGCTCCATAATATTTATAGGAGATTTACCCACTACAAATATTATAGAGCC
>NZ_JASHAT010000021.1:0-3765 GCF_047464965.1 Streptococcus mitis | reverse complement strand
GTGACGGAAGATGGGGAAATTATCCATAGTAAAGGCGATAAGTTTTCAATGTTCCATACAATGACTTTATTAGAGAGAGAAGGAGCAGCCGAAAGAGTAGGCGAAAACTACGCTTGGAAATTAGTAGACAAGTACGGAGAAAACATTGCGTACGTTGAGATTCTTCCTTTCTTAGACAAAGAAACTGGACAAGAAAAAGGGCGTTTAGATTTCAATCCGAATAAAATCCAAAACTTTTTACAAGTCAGTTTAAAAGATTTTGTAAAACTCGTTTTTAAAAATCCACATTTTTCTCGTGCAGATATCGCTTGCGATATTCTGAACGTAGAAAATGATTATATAAATCAATATCGCATTGCGGATCCAATTTCATTCCGTCCGTATTACGGACAGGGAGGGAAGTTGGAGACGGCTTACTGGGGCGCTCGTTCATCAGAAAGGCAAGTACGTCTTTATAACAAGTTTTTAGAACAGACTAAAAAGAAAGAAGTTGTTCCAGCAGGAATCGAAACGTGGTGGAGATTAGAAATGCAGTTGCGTCGAGATAAGGCGAGCGACTGGGTTGAGGTCGCTTATGGTACATTAGACTCTTTCTATTCTCCGCATTTTATCCCAAAAACGTTTAGTTTTACGGAAAAAGCTACATTAGTAGGCTTGTTATCTGATAACAATTTATGGTCTGAAGCGTCTGATAAGACGCGGAAGAAGTACCGTAAATTGGCTAAACAGGTAGCAAAAGAGGATGAACTAACGCAACATTTAAAGGCAAGTTTTTCGGAAAATGTAGAGAAGTTGGATAAAGAGCTTAATAATTGGTTGCGTGGCATGACCGTGAATCGTGAAAATAGTGAGGTATAGATTAGAGAGAGTTTCGGCTCTCTTTTTTTCTTGCCGAAAATAGCGATAGCGTTCGGCAATCGCCTGAGTTTCCAGGCGACAGGAGCGAAAAAAGGAAAGGCGCCCAAAGCCTTTTCGCTGAGCGATAATTGTTTATACAGACATTTATGGATGTATAAACAATTATCTCATTCAGAATGAGATTATCTCTCAAAATCACGTTTTAGTTTTTTTGAAATCTGATTTTTTTATTTTGAAAAAAATGGCATAATAGTTATATAGAAAATTGATTGATGTGGAGTAAGTAAAACTAAGAGGAAAATAGAAATTTAAAAAATAAAAGAAGAAAAAAATTGAATTATGGTTCTAAATTAAAAAAGAAGAGGAAAAAAACGTAGCTAGCAAGCTAGGTTTTTTAATTAGCAAAAAAAATAGAATTTTAAAAAATTTAACTTTAAAAAAGAAAAAAGGAATGAATTAAAGAAAGGAAAAGAGAAAAGTTAAATAATAAAAGAATTGATTGCATGAGTCACAAACCGAATTTTTCAAGTAGTGTAGATTGTAGAGGTCATGGCATAGACCTATTAAAAATTGCTGATATTTGTCATAGCATAGACAAGCGTATCAAAAAAGTTGCTAGGAGGTAGGCGAACGGACTACCACGCGTTTTAGTTTGAACAGATTTGCATGATAGGAAAAATATCCTATTTAATTATTTAGAAAGGGGTCAATATGGCGAGTGAGAAAAAGAAAAGTCGCTGGGCGAAACAGCGTCGCTTGAAGAAAGAAAAAGAGCAAAAAGTTCCATCTTACAATAAGGTTGGTCAGGAGCGTTTAATGGAAATGTTTAGAGCAGGTTTTGGGAAAAGTCGTTCGCTTGATAAATTAAGGGGCGAAACTAAAAACAGAATCTATTCTAAACAGAGCTATCTTACCTATAAAAACCAATTCAGATATTTTTCTAACTGGGTCAAAGAAAAGCACCCTGAAGCTCATTCTATTGAAGAAGCTAGAATTTTAATAGACGAGTATCTGAAACATCTCATGGATCTTGATAGGTCAGCCTATTCAATATCAACGGCAAAAGCTGCTTTGGTTAAGGTTTTTCAAACCGATGCAACACAGGTAGTTGCTACACCAATCCGTAGACGTGCCGATGTGAAGCGGTCTAGATTTTCAGTCGATAGGGATAAACATATCTCTGATGAACTAGAACGTAGATTAAGCCAGTTCACGAGCGCTACAGGGTTGAGAAGAAAAGAAATGCTACAGATTGAAGCTGAAGATTTATTCTTTAACAATGGCAAACCGTATCTCAATGTAAATAAAGGGACTAAGAATGGTAAGACTAGAATTGCTGAAATTCATGGTGTCAGTGAAGCAGAAACTAAAATGCTAATTGAATTTATTCAATCAAAAAAAGGGCGACTCTTCCCAAAGTTGTCGCCACATTATGATAATCACTATTATCGGTCAGTATACGCCAAGCGTGTCTATGACCGATATGCAAGAAAAGAAAAAGACATACCTAAGAAAGAAAGGTATGTAATGCGAAAAGACCGAGCTGGCGAGGTACTAGACAAGTTGGCTATGGAGATAACAAGTAGAATGCTAGGGCATAGTAGAATAAATGTGATAGCTCAGAGCTATCTATATCACGATGAAAATTAAAAATTAAAATATTAGTCATAATCCCACTTCTGACGAGGTGGGATTTTTTTGTTAAAAAATGAACGGTTTTATGCCGAGAAAACTTTTGACAAAAAGCCTTGCAAGAGTATGCTGGAACGTGCCAGCCGAAAGGCTTTAGCGTTTCGGAAGGACACGGACGCAGTACGACCTGCAAGGGTTACTTATTGTCAAAAGGAAATTGGAATAAAAAGTGAGTTTTTTTATTGTAGAATACTTAGATTAGGAGTATAATGTATATAACATAACTACTAGGAGGCCATTGTATGAATAACGTTGTTTCTACTACACCAATTTCTGTGAGATTTAGTAAAGAGTTAAATTCTTTATTAAATGCTACGATTGAAGAAAATAATATAACAAAGACTGATTTTATTAGACAAGCTGTTGTAGAGAAAATTGAAGATATGTATGATATTAAGGTTGCTGATGAGGCTCATAAAGAATGGGTTGCTGCTGGCCAAAAAACTATCTCACATGAAGAAATGATGAAGCGCTATGGCTAAATATCAAGTTGAATATGCCGATACTTTTGACAAAGCAATGAAGAAGTTAGATCGAGGAGATCAACGTTTTATTATGAGATGGATCGATCAGCATCTACATAATGTCGATTTTCCAACTTCTCCAGGGAAAGTTCTAACGGGAAATTTTTCAGGCTATGTTCGTTTTAGGGTAGGAAATTATAGAATTATTGCTGAGGTAGATAATAGTAAGTTTGTGATTATGAATATGACAGTTGGTCATAGGTCAGAAGTCTACAAGATAAAAAAATTTTAATAGGAAGGTCAACAAAAAAAGAAAAACCGAGCGGGAACTCGGCTTTTCAGATGATGTGTTTTACAAAATTTTGTTGTAATTATTATAGCATGAACGAAGAAAAAAATCAATTATCGTTGCACGAAAATAGTATTTGTGTTACAGATGATGGAATTGAAAAACGTGAGTTTGGAGAGCAAAAAAATGTCATTAATGCTTTCCAAAATTTGACCGCCCTCTCTAACAGGCGGTCAAAGGGGCAAAATTTACCCCCCTCCTTTAAATTAAACTGGAGTATCGACAGAATTACGCTCGTCGGATTTTTAAATGAGTTTTCTTTTGAAACTACTTTTGTGACGGAAGATGGGGAAATTATCCATAGTAAAGGCGATAAGTTTTCAATGTTCCATACAATGACTTTATTAGAGAGAGAAGGAGCAGCCGAAAGAGTAGGCGAAAACTACGCTTGGAAATTAGTAG
>NZ_JASHAT010000020.1:0-4670 GCF_047464965.1 Streptococcus mitis | reverse complement strand
CACTACCAGATGGACCTGCGTTGTATTAGCTAGTTGGTGGGGTAACGGCTCACCAAGGCGACGATACATAGCCGACCTGAGAGGGTGATCGGCCACACTGGGACTGAGACACGGCCCAGACTCCTACGGGAGGCAGCAGTAGGGAATCTTCGGCAATGGACGGAAGTCTGACCGAGCAACGCCGCGTGAGTGAAGAAGGTTTTCGGATCGTAAAGCTCTGTTGTAAGAGAAGAACGAGTGTGAGAGTGGAAAGTTCACACTGTGACGGTATCTTACCAGAAAGGGACGGCTAACTACGTGCCAGCAGCCGCGGTAATACGTAGGTCCCGAGCGTTGTCCGGATTTATTGGGCGTAAAGCGAGCGCAGGCGGTTAGATAAGTCTGAAGTTAAAGGCTGTGGCTTAACCATAGTACGCTTTGGAAACTGTTTAACTTGAGTGCAAGAGGGGAGAGTGGAATTCCATGTGTAGCGGTGAAATGCGTAGATATATGGAGGAACACCGGTGGCGAAAGCGGCTCTCTGGCTTGTAACTGACGCTGAGGCTCGAAAGCGTGGGGAGCAAACAGGATTAGATACCCTGGTAGTCCACGCCGTAAACGATGAGTGCTAGGTGTTAGACCCTTTCCGGGGTTTAGTGCCGCAGCTAACGCATTAAGCACTCCGCCTGGGGAGTACGACCGCAAGGTTGAAACTCAAAGGAATTGACGGGGGCCCGCACAAGCGGTGGAGCATGTGGTTTAATTCGAAGCAACGCGAAGAACCTTACCAGGTCTTGACATCCCTCTGACCGCTCTAGAGATAGAGTTTTCCTTCGGGACAGAGGTGACAGGTGGTGCATGGTTGTCGTCAGCTCGTGTCGTGAGATGTTGGGTTAAGTCCCGCAACGAGCGCAACCCCTATTGTTAGTTGCCATCATTCAGTTGGGCACTCTAGCGAGACTGCCGGTAATAAACCGGAGGAAGGTGGGGATGACGTCAAATCATCATGCCCCTTATGACCTGGGCTACACACGTGCTACAATGGCTGGTACAACGAGTCGCAAGCCGGTGACGGCAAGCTAATCTCTTAAAGCCAGTCTCAGTTCGGATTGTAGGCTGCAACTCGCCTACATGAAGTCGGAATCGCTAGTAATCGCGGATCAGCACGCCGCGGTGAATACGTTCCCGGGCCTTGTACACACCGCCCGTCACACCACGAGAGTTTGTAACACCCGAAGTCGGTGAGGTAACCGTAAGGAGCCAGCCGCCTAAGGTGGGATAGATGATTGGGGTGAAGTCGTAACAAGGTAGCCGTATCGGAAGGTGCGGCTGGATCACCTCCTTTCTAAGGAAAAGGAACTGCGCATTGGTCTTGTTTAGTCTTGAGAGGTCTTGTGGGGCCTTAGCTCAGCTGGGAGAGCGCCTGCTTTGCACGCAGGAGGTCAGCGGTTCGATCCCGCTAGGCTCCATTGGTGAGAGATCACCAAGTAATGCACATTGAAAATTGAATATCTATATCAAATAGTAACAAGAAAATAAACCGAAAACGCTGTAGTATTAATAAGAGTTTATGACTGAAAGGTCAAAAAATAAGGTTAAGTTAATAAGGGCGCACGGTGGATGCCTTGGCACTAGGAGCCGAAGAAGGACGTGACAAACGACGATATGCCTTGGGTAGCTGTAAGTAAGCGATGATCCAGGGATTTCCGAATGGGGGAACCCAACAGGTACTACCTGTTACCTGCATCTGTTAAGGATGTGAGGAGGAAGACGCAGTGAACTGAAACATCTAAGTAGCTGCAGGAAGAGAAAGCAAAAGCGATTGCCTTAGTAGCGGCGAGCGAAACGGCAGGAGGGCAAACCGAAGAGTTTACTCTTCGGGGTTGTAGGACTGCAATGTGGACTCAAAGATTATAGAAGAATGATTTGGGAAGATCAGCCAAAGAGAGTAATAGCCTCGTATTTAAAATAGTCTTTGTACCTAGCAGTATCCTGAGTACGGCGGGACACGTGAAATCCCGTCGGAATCTGGGAGGACCATCTCCCAACCCTAAATACTCCCTAGTGACCGATAGTGAACCAGTACCGTGAGGGAAAGGTGAAAAGCACCCCGGGAGGGGAGTGAAATAGAACCTGAAACCGTGTGCCTACAAGAAGTTCGAGCCCGTTAATGGGTGAGAGCGTGCCTTTTGTAGAATGAACCGGCGAGTTACGTTATGATGCGAGGTTAAGTTGAAGAGACGGAGCCGTAGGGAAACCGAGTCTGAATAGGGCGCCTTAGTATCATGACGTAGACCCGAAACCATGTGACCTACCCATGAGCAGGTTGAAGGTGCGGTAAGACGCACTGGAGGACCGAACCAGGGCACGTTGAAAAGTGCTTGGATGACTTGTGGGTAGCGGAGAAATTCCAAACGAACTTGGAGATAGCTGGTTCTCTCCGAAATAGCTTTAGGGCTAGCGTCGACATTAGAGATTCTTGGAGGTAGAGCACTGTTTGGGTGAGGGGTCCATCCCGGATTACCAATCTCAGATAAACTCCGAATGCCAATGAATTATGGTCGGCAGTCAGACTGCGAGTGCTAAGATCCGTAGTCGAAAGGGAAACAGCCCAGACCACCAGCTAAGGTCCCAAAATAATTGTTAAGTGGAAAAGGATGTGGGGTTGCACAGACAACTAGGATGTTAGCTTAGAAGCAGCTATTCATTCAAAGAGTGCGTAATAGCTCACTAGTCGAGTGACCCTGCGCCGAAAATGTACCGGGGCTAAAACAATTTACCGAAGCTGTGGATACCTTTATAGGTATGGTAGGAGAGCGTTCTATGTGTGAAGAAGGTGTACCGTGAGGAGTGCTGGAACGCATAGAAGTGAGAATGCCGGTATGAGTAGCGAAAGACAGGTGAGAATCCTGTCCACCGTAAGACTAAGGTTTCCAGGGGAAGGCTCGTCCGCCCTGGGTTAGTCGGGACCTAAGGAGAGACCGAAAGGTGTATCCGATGGACAACAGGTTGATATTCCTGTACTAGAGTATGTAGTGATGGAGGGACGCAGTAGGCTAACTAAAGCAGACGATTGGAAGTGTCTGTCTAAGCAGTGAGGTGTGATATGAGTCAAATGCTTATATCTGTAACATTGAGCTGTGATGGGGAGCGAAGTTTAGTAGCGAAGTTAGTGACGTCACACTGCCAAGAAAAGCTTCTAGCGTTTAAACATACTCTACCCGTACCGCAAACCGACACAGGTAGTCGAGGCGAGTAGCCTCAGGTGAGCGAGAGAACTCTCGTTAAGGAACTCGGCAAAATGACCCCGTAACTTCGGGAGAAGGGGTGCTGACTTTAAGTCAGCCGCAGTGAATAGGCCCAAGCAACTGTTTATCAAAAACACAGCTCTCTGCTAAATCGTAAGATGATGTATAGGGGGTGACGCCTGCCCGGTGCTGGAAGGTTAAGAGGAGTGCTTAGCGTAAGCGAAGGTATGAATTGAAGCCCCAGTAAACGGCGGCCGTAACTATAACGGTCCTAAGGTAGCGAAATTCCTTGTCGGGTAAGTTCCGACCCGCACGAAAGGCGTAATGATTTGGGCACTGTCTCAACGAGAGACTCGGTGAAATTTTAGTACCTGTGAAGATGCAGGTTACCCGCGACAGGACGGAAAGACCCCATGGAGCTTTACTGCAGTTTGATATTGAGTGTCTGTACCACATGTACAGGATAGGTAGGAGTCTATGAGATCGGGACGCCAGTTTCGAAGGAGACGTTGTTGGGATACTACCCTTGTGTTATGGCCACTCTAACCCGGATAGGTGATCCCTATCGGAGACAGTGTCTGACGGGCAGTTTGACTGGGGCGGTCGCCTCCTAAAAGGTAACGGAGGCGCCCAAAGGTTCCCTCAGAATGGTTGGAAATCATTCGCAGAGTGTAAAGGTATAAGGGAGCTTGACTGCGAGAGCTACAACTCGAGCAGGGACGAAAGTCGGGCTTAGTGATCCGGTGGTTCCGTATGGAAGGGCCATCGCTCAACGGATAAAAGCTACCCTGGGGATAACAGGCTTATCTCCCCCAAGAGTTCACATCGACGGGGAGGTTTGGCACCTCGATGTCGGCTCGTCGCATCCTGGGGCTGTAGTCGGTCCCAAGGGTTGGGCTGTTCGCCCATTAAAGCGGCACGCGAGCTGGGTTCAGAACGTCGTGAGACAGTTCGGTCCCTATCCGTCGCGGGCGTAGGAAATTTGAGAGGATCTGCTCCTAGTACGAGAGGACCAGAGTGGACTTACCGCTGGTGTACCAGTTGTCTTGCCAAAGGCATCGCTGGGTAGCTATGTAGGGAAGGGATAAACGCTGAAAGCATCTAAGTGTGAAACCCACCTCAAGATGAGATTTCCCATGATTTTATATCAGTAAGAGCCCTGAGAGATGATCAGGTAGATAGGTTAGAAGTGGAAGTGTGGCGACACATGTAGCGGACTAATACTAATAGCTCGAGGACTTATCCAAAGTAACTGAGAATATGAAAGCGAATGGTTTTCTTGCTTTGAATAGATATTCAATTTTGAGTAGGTATTACTCAGAGTTAAGTGACGATAGCCTAGGAGATACACCTGTACCCATGCCGAACACAGAAGTTAAGCCCTAGAACGCCGGAAGTAGTTGGGGGTTGCCCCCTGTGAGATATGGAAGTCGCTTAGCTCTA
>NZ_JASHAT010000019.1:0-4700 GCF_047464965.1 Streptococcus mitis | reverse complement strand
CCGGAAGTAGTTGGGGGTTGCCCCCTGTGAGATATGGAAGTCGCTTAGCTCTAGGGAGTTTAGCTCAGCTGGGAGAGCATCTGCCTTACAAGCAGAGGGTCAGCGGTTCGATCCCGTTAACTCCCATAGGTCCCGTAGTGTAGCGGTTATCACGTCGCCCTGTCACGGCGAAGATCGCGGGTTCGATTCCCGTCGGGACCGTTAGAATAACGTAAGTTATTTTAGACTCGTTAGCTCAGTTGGTAGAGCAATTGACTTTTAATCAATGGGTCACTGGTTCGAGCCCAGTACGGGTCATATATGCGGGTTTGGCGGAATTGGCAGACGCACCAGATTTAGGATCTGGCGCTTAACGGCGTGGGGGTTCAAGTCCCTTAACCCGCATTAAGATATAATAAATGAGCCGGCTTAGCTCAGTTGGTAGAGCATCTGATTTGTAATCAGAGGGTCGCGTGTTCAAGTCATGTAGCCGGCATTTTTAGATAGAAGAAAACAGTGCGAACGTAGTTCAGTGGTAGAACACCACCTTGCCAAGGTGGGGGTCGCGGGTTCGAATCCCGTCGTTCGCTTAGAGAGGCCGGGGTGGCGGAACTGGCAGACGCACAGGACTTAAAATCCTGCGATTGGTAACGATCGTACCGGTTCGATTCCGGTCCTCGGCATAATATAATGAGCACCCTTAGCTCAACTGGATAGAGTACCTGACTACGAATCAGGCGGTTAGAGGTTCGACTCCTCTAGGGTGCATTTTTCTATTTAACTCGGGAAGTAGCTCAGCTTGGTAGAGTACTTGGTTTGGGACCAAGGTGTCGCAGGTTCGAATCCTGTCTTCCCGATATATGGCGGTGTAGCTCAGCTGGCTAGAGCGTCCGGTTCATACCCGGGAGGTCGGGGGTTCGATCCCCTTCGCCGCTATAATGATCTTGTTGGACCTTTAGCTCAGCTGGTTAGAGCTCTCGGCTCATAACCGAGTGGTCGTAGGTTCAAGTCCTACAAGGTCCATTTGAATAGTATGGAGGATTACCCAAGTCCGGCTGAAGGGAACGGTCTTGAAAACCGTCAGGCGTGTAAAAGCGTGCGTGGGTTCGAATCCCACATCCTCCTTTTGTATTAACGCGGGATGGAGCAGCTCGGTAGCTCGTCGGGCTCATAACCCGAAGGTCGTAGGTTCAAATCCTGCTCCCGCAATAAGGCTCGGTAGCTCAGTTGGTAGAGCAATGGATTGAAGCTCCATGTGTCGGCGGTTCGATTCCGTCTCGCGCCATTTTTATTTATAGTATTTATGCGGGTGTAGTTTAGTGGTAAAACTACAGCCTTCCAAGCTGTTGTCGCGAGTTCGATTCTCGTCACCCGCTTTGAACTTTGTTCAAATTACCAAGTTTTTAACTTGGGCGCGTAGCTCAGGTGGTTAGAGCGCACGCCTGATAAGCGTGAGGTCGGTGGTTCGAGTCCACTCGTGCCCATTAATAGGAGAATTACTCAAGAGGCTGAAGAGGACGGTTTGCTAAATCGTTAGGTCGGGTAACTGGCGCAAGGGTTCGAATCCCTTATTCTCCGTTTTATTGAGAGTTTATAACTCTTTTTTTGTATTTTTAAGAATAGTAGAATAAAAACTTCAGCTTTGTAAAACTTAATTGGATTACTTATCTGAATTTTTTTTGCGCTCTTTGTCAACTGTAGTGGGGTGAAGAAAAGCTAAGATCGAGAAAGGACAAAATTTGTCCTTTCTTCTTTGATGTTCAGAGCGATAAAAATCCGTTTTTTGAAGTTTTCAAAGTTCCGAAATCCAAATACATTTCGCTTGATAAGTTTGATGAGATTATTGGTCGCTTCCAATTTGGCGTTAGAATAGGGTAGTTGAAATCCGTTAACAGTTTTCTCTTTGTCCTTGAGAAAGGTTTTAAAGACAGTCTGAAAATAAGTTGTTTAGTCGCTTTTCATTATAGGTCATATGGGATTTTTTCTACAACAAAATAGGCTCCATAATATCCATAGGGGATTTACCCACTAGAAATATTATAGAGCCTCTTTTTTGATATTTAGATTGGTAAAAATCCGTTTTTGAAGTTTAATAATATAAAAAACTTCAGATGTGTAGAACTTAATTGAATTACTCATCTGAAGTTATTTTATAATTGTATTATTTTACTTCCAACTCTTGAGTGAAATTTCTCCACTATTTAGCCAGATTTCTTTTCCGTTATCACATTGAACTAAAAGTTTTCCACTTTCAGAGATATCTTTAGCAAGTCCTTTGTAGTCTTTTTGATCTAGTGTAAAAGTAACTTCTTTTCCAAGAACAAATGACTGTTTTTTATATAGGTATAATAACTCATCTGCTGGTGTTTCGAAGAAAGTGTGCCATATTTCGATAATTAATTCATTTCTGGTAATAGGTGCTGGTACATTAAATAAACTAGCAGCTTTTTCTTTTAATTCTTGAGGGAAGTCTTTAATAGTAAAGTTGATTCCTACTCCAATAATGATATCTGTGACTAAGCCAGTTTCTACAGATGTCATTGCCTCAGTGAGGATTCCTCCAATTTTATGATTTTTGAGGTAGATATCATTGACCCATTTTATGTCGACATCTATTAAAGTTAGGTTCTTAATGGCTTTGTAGATAGCTCCTGCTACAAGTAGTGTGTAGGATGGTAATTGGTTATAGGGGAGATTGGGTTTAAGATGGAGTGTCATATAAATGCCACCTTGGGGTGAGTAGAAAGAACGTTGAAAACGGCCTCGGCCAGCTGTTTGATAGGAAGCTAGATAGAGGGTGTTTGCTTCATTTCCTAAATCAATTGCTTCTTTTGCATCGAGTTGTGTTGATCTTGTTTCGGGTTTAAAACTGATTTTAATTGGAAGACTTTGTTCTAGAAGTTCTGGAAGAATAAGGTCTCCATTCACTAGTTTATAGCCTTTGTTTTTGATACTATCAATTTCAATGCCTTCTTGTTCTAAATGCTTGATGGCTTTCCAAATTGATGTTCGGGTCAGTGATAGTTCTTCTGCAATCTTTTCTCCGCTGATATAGTCGGTTTCTTTAGCTAGAATTTGGTAGACGGCTTGGTAGGATTTCATAGTGTTTCCTTTCTTTAGGAATTGTAAATGATTTAAATATTGTTCGGATAGTTGGTCAAAACCTTATTATATTACTACTATTTTAACATATACCTAGTCTTTACGGTATGATTTTCTTATAGTAAATCTAGTCATTAAGTTTGAGTTTTGAAATATTAGTATTTTTGCGCCCTTTTTTACCTAGTAAACGTTTCCTTTATTTTCAAATTGCTAAAAAAGTGGTACAATATAGGGTAGCTTACTATTATCTGAATCAACTGATTTGGAGAGAAAGGATTCATTTTGAAATCAATAGGCTTTATTGAAAAGCTGAAAGGGTTGTCTAGTAAAGAGCTGATTTTATTGGGAATTATCCTGAGTATCTTTTTACCCTTTTATCTTTTTGTAGTTGTATTCTGTTTATATATTATTAGTTTGATTTTTACAGGAGACATGAAAAGTATTCTTCAGAAAATGGGGGAGCATCCGATGCTACTTCTTTTTCTTGGCTATAGTACTGTTATATCCGTTTTTGCACAAAATTGGATGGGAGTTGTGGCTTCAGTAGGAATGTTTCTATTTACTGTTTTCTTTTTGCACTATCAGTCGATTTTATCACATAAATTCTTTCGATTGATTTTGCAGCTCGTCTTGTTTGGTAGCGTATTATCAGCTGCTTTTGCGAGTTTAGAACATTTCCAAATTGTGAAGAAATTCAACTATGCTTTTCTTTCACCCAATATGCAGGTCTGGCATCAGAATAGAGCAGAAGTGACCTTCTTTAATCCTAATTATTATGGAATTATTTGTTGTTTCTGTATCATGATTGCCTTCTATCTGTTTACAACGACCAAGTTGAATTGGTTGAAAGTATTCTGTGTGATTGCAGGCTTTGTGAATCTCTTTGGTTTGAACTTTACTCAAAATCGAACTGCCTTTCCTGCTATTATCGCTGGAGCAATCATCTATCTCTTTACGACCATTAAAAACTGGAAGGCCTTTTGGCTTAGTATTGGGGTCTTCGCGATTGGCTTGAGTTTCCTCTTTTCTAGTGATTTGGGAGTTCGGATGGGGACTTTGGATTCTTCTATGGAAGAGCGCATTTCTATCTGGGATGCTGGGATGGCCTTGTTTAAGCAAAATCCTTTTTGGGGTGAGGGGCCATTGACCTACATGCACTCTTATCCTAGGATAAATGCTCCTTATCATGAACATGCTCACAGTCTATATATCGATACGATTCTGAGTTACGGAATTGTGGGGACTATTTTATTAGTTTTGTCTTCTGTTGCTCCTGTTCGATTGATGATGGATATGAGTCAGGAGTCGGGGAAACGTCCGATTATCGGTCTTTATCTGTCTTTCCTTACAGTGGTTGCTGTACATGGAATTTTTGACTTGGCCCTCTTCTGGATTCAGTCAGGTTTCATTTTCTTACTAGTTATGTGCAGTATTCCGTTGGAGCATCGAACTTTGGTATCGGACATGACGGATTAAGTTTATAAGATTAAAATGGCTCTTTGTCAACTGTAGTGGGTTGAATAAAAGCTAAGATCTAGAAAGGACGAAATTTGTCCTTTCTTTTTTGATATTGAGAGCGATAAAAATTCGTTTTTTGAAGTTTTCAAAGTTCCGAAATC
>NZ_JASHAT010000018.1:0-5650 GCF_047464965.1 Streptococcus mitis | reverse complement strand
ACATGGTGAGAGCTAGTGAACATGCTGGAAGTGACGGTGATTTGTGGTTTCGCTATCTTTATAAGGTCATTAAAGATGAGGAGACTAAACTAACTACTGATGATGTAGAGCAATTGTTGAAAAATCCTACCTTAACACCTTTCCAAAAAATAACCCTTCAAGATGCTTTAACAGAAGGCACACACACAAGAGAACACGTTTTGCAGGCGAACCGTAAAAGTCAGCCAAAAGATATTTTGAAACTCTTTAGAGAGGAACTAAATAAAAGATATGGATTGTTGTTAGATAGCACTAATTAAGTTTTAATTCTAATAGATAAATTGATTATAAATGGGGGGATAGAGGAGCGAACGAAGTGAGTCTCCTTTTTATTATATATTTAATTAATGTTTAATATATATTTAGCCCCTCCACGAGCCTTAGAGCGCCAAGGGGTTTCAGCTTTTATCAGGTACAAAATGTGCATTCATAAAGACATTTTGTGCATTTATAGGGACAAAATGTGCATTTATAGGGACAAAATGTGCATTCATAAAAACAAAATATATCTTGTCTTTTTTAGGAAAATGTGGTATTATAAAGACATGAAAGGAATTTGTCTTTATGGGAGCAGAAGTAGTTAAATATCACAATGATTTGAATACCGTGGTTATGAGAACTTGGACAGCTGAAGAAATGAATTTTTTCTTCACGATACTTACTAAAGCGAAAGAAAAGGGAGTTAAAAAGCTTGTTTTCAATACAGATGAGCTTAAAGAGCTTGCTAGTTCATCTCGTAAGTATCGATGGGAAGAAACAGTAACTAACGCTGCTAAGAAAATAGGTCAATTGACCTATTTTGAGCAATCTGAACGAAAGTTTAGAGTAATGACCTTGTTTGAATTTTTTGAGGTAGACCTAGATAGAAAAATGGTAGAAGTTAAGGTGTCATCTAATTTTGACTATATCCTCAATAAATTAGAAACTCAATTTACAAGATATGAACTTGAAGAGTTTACTAGTATTAGATCAACCTATGCCAAAACTATGTATCGATTGCTGAAACAATGGAGGACAGTAGGGAGAAAAGAGTTTTCTGTTGATGATTTAAAGAGGATTCTAGACACACCTGAATCATACAGACCAAGCGAAATTGATAGACTTATTCTGAAACCTATTAAAGAGCAACTTTCTCCGTATTTTGTAGATTTAAAAGTTAAAAAAATTAAGTCAAACAAACGCGGAACACCCGTTCTAGGCTATGAATTTACATGGAAAAAAGAAGTAACAGAGGCTTATGATCCGCATAAGTACGACAAGCCTAAAAACACTCCTAAAAAGCCATCTAAAAAGGCTAATAAGAAAAGCAACGTTCCAAAGTGGAGCAACCCCGACTATGAGAACCCACTTGACCCGAAAATTATCGACGAGCTAATCGAGTTTCACAAGTTGAACGGCACGCTTGATACTCCTGGAGCTCAAAAAGAAATCGCTGATAAGAAAAAAGAAATTGAAGAAGGACGGGCTAAGCTAGAAGCTCAAAAACAAGCACTGCTTGCACGCTTGGATAAATCTAGCGAGCCTGATGTAGTACCAGGGCAGACAGATATCTATGACTTTCTAGGAGAAGAAAATGAGGTGTAAAAATGGAGCATAAACATATAGCTGAAGAAATTCATTTCTCTCTCAAAGAACTGTTTGAAATTTGCGAAGATGTTATCTATAAAGAGAGTGAATTTAGAGAAGATGAAACCAGCAGAGGGGTATTGAGATTAGCAAAAGCCCTAATACTACATACTCCTTATGCAGATGGCAACCATTTTGATGAAGAAGGCAGACTGTTTGAATTGGCAGATGAACATTTAAGCGAATTTTACGATAACAACGGTATTGAATGTTTATATGATATTGATGATGCCGAGTATTAGAAGAGGTAAATAGAAAAGAGCTGGAACTGTTTAAGGGGCTGGAGTATTTTATGATATAATTTAATAGACTCTGATGAGTCACTGATGATAAAGGTGCCTGTAGCAAGCCATCCGAGTTAGTAAATACAAGGAGGTATGCAAAATGGTCAACTTCTTGTTAACTGTTGCAGCACATGTTGTTGGCGGTCTTGTTCTAGATTTTGTGCATAAATTCTACGACTTGAACCAAAAACAATAGGCACAACAGTAAATGTGTTTTAGTTACCCACTTCCCCAGTGGGTAATTTTTTACCATAAAAAAAAAAAGACAAGTTTCCCCAAACTTGCCTTTTTTATGAAATAAATACTTGAAAGTATTTTGCTTTATGGTCAACTTGTATGTGTTTTAGTAATCAAAAAATAAAAGAAAGTAGGTTTATTGTTTTGATTACTTGAATTATATCTTTTTTCCCCAAAAAAGTCAAATAACTCAAAGAAAACCCTAAAAAGACGGGCCTTTATTATACAAAAAAATCCCACCTCATAACGAAGTGGGATTTTCACTAATTTTAACTCATTTTTTTATTGATACAAGTAAGATTGAGCAATCACGTCAATGCGGTTATGCCCTAAATTTTTCGTAACCATTTTCATGGCGCTTTTATCGTAGACTTCCCCTGCACGGTCTTTCCTCATTACATATCGGTCAGCCCGTGGGATATCTTTTTCTTTTCTTGCGTAGTGCATATACAAACGCATGGCATACGTACCTCTGTATCTGTGGTTGTCGTAGTTTGAATGCAATTTGGGAAACAATCTTCCCTTTTTTGACTGGATAAATTCCACTATATTTTTTGTATCGTCTTCTGAAACACCCATAATCTCAACAACTCTAGCCTTACCCCCTTTTGTTCCTTTTGTTACGGATAAGTACGCCTTGCCATTCTCAAAAAATAGATCATCAGACGTTATCTTTAACATTTCAGACCTACGGAGACCCGTAGCACTGGTAAAACGTGCTAGACGGCTTTCTGTGGCTTCTGAGATATGCCTATCACTCGCTACGTCGTAGCGACTTCTTTTGATACCTGAACGCTCACGTTCAGGCGTTTTCATAAAAGACGACGACGAAACACCGAAGACTTTCGCCATTGCAGCCTTAACGGTTGCAATCGTATAGGGCGAAATATCTCTATCTATAAGATATTGAAGATATTCATTAGCGACCTTGTGAGTGTCTTCGATTGTGATAGCTTCTGGGTGTGTCTTATCTACCCATTCTGTAAAATAGCCAAATTGCTTTTTATAGGTGCGGTAGGTTTGTTCAGAGTATATTTTATCTATCGTATCGCCCGTAACCTTGTCCATAGAACGTTTTGAGCCTTTACCAGCGTCAAACATGTCTTGTAGACGTGATTTAAACGTCTGCTGATACGTTTTTTTCTTTGAGCGAGCTTTTCTCTTCCTCGCCCAGCGACCTTGCTTAGTTGTGTTATTTCCGCTATCCATAGTGACCTCTTTTCTAGACTAGTAAAAGAATATTAAACCTTTGAATCGAACCTGTTCAGGCCCCGAAGGGGAGGGGTTCGAAGACCCCGTAGGCAACTTTTTTGCGACATGTCTATGCCATGACATAAGCAACCATTTTTCTGTCTCGGTCTTGACAATCACTTTTGGGCATGCCGAAGTAGTGACAACTCGGGAACGACTGTAGGGAGTAAATCGGTATATGGACCACTTGATAACACTTTATCTAAACACTGACGTTTATTCCTTTCTTTACCTTTATTTTTCTTATTTAGTATTTTAGAAAGTGCTATTTATTGGTTTGTCTTTTTTCTCTTCTTAATTCTTTTTTATTTTTCTTTTGATTTTCTTTTTTTAATTTTTTCTTTTACTTTTTTTCTTCTAGAAAAAGCCGTTGTTTTTACAAGGCTTTTTCGTCTCTATTTTTCTCTTGTTTTTCGTACTCCACATCAATCAATCTTCTCTAATACTATTATGCCATTTTTTTCAAAAAATAAAAATTGAACAAAAATTTTTTTAGAAAATGATCGTGAAGTTTGTTTTTCCTCTTTTTCGTTTCTTGCTCCAACCACTCAATTCTATCCACTACTATTTTGCCATAAAATCGAAAAAATAAAAAATCTACTACTAAACGACGTTTTTCTAAAAAAATTCGAAGAGAAAAGAGAGATTTTTGAAAGCAAAAGACAAAAATTTGCGATATAGTAAATTTTTGAGATAACGCACGAAAGTGCGGGTTAACTGTTTACCCATGCACAATTCCTGCGGAATTTAACATAGGGTAAACAGTTAACGCTTGCCGAAAACCCTTTGGGCGGGTTTCCAGCTGACGCTTTTTCGTCTCGAACCACGAGACGACTGACGACCGCTATCGCTATTGTCGTCAAAAAGAAAAACGTGCCATATTTATGAAATAAGAGAATAAAATAATTTAGATGTTATTTGAAGGATATATTTTAAAGGAGTATAATGAAAGGGAAGAAAACTTATTTATAGCTAGAAAGGTAAAAAATACGGGAACTATATTGCTAAAATAAGTTATATCGGTTTAAATTTTGCACATTATGGATTAGAAGAAAAAATGAAGTATGTAACTTTGTTTCTTGTTTTATTTATGATGTTTATGCCTGGTATCTACTCTAGCAATGCAGGAGGATGCGTCCATGATTAAAAAAAGAAAAAACATGGCATTGTTTTTAAGTATTGTAATTAGTGCTGTTCTGTTAAAACTTTTATTCCCAGGTTTAAGTTATTGGTTTGCTGATTTTTTTAAAAATCTATTTTGACTAAAAAGTTTTTAGAGAAAAAAGAGGGCTTTAGCCCTCTTTTTGAAGTCCTATGATAAGTCTTAGAGTTCCAAGAATTTTCAGCTTTTATCGATAACAAAAAAGAGAGCTTAAGCTCTCTTCACACATTATCCTCTTCCGATTAAATAGCCAACCACAAATGGTACAAATGGAACAAATGGAAGTATAAACGGAATTACCAAAAGATTCATAGGAATACGACGTAAATATTTTTTCATTTACAATCTCCTTTGTTGTTTATTTTAATAACATAATATCATTAAAACAACAAATAGTAAAGCCCTTTCAAAAAAAAGATTTTCTATAGGTTCTTTTAGAACTTTGGATAATTTTAAAGCTATTTCTACAGATGGTATTGTTTTATTATTTTCTATTAAACCGATCATTTGCCTTGAAATATTTATTTTCTTAGCTAATTCTTCCTGCGTCAAACCCTCTCTAACTCTAAATTGCTTTATATTGTTTTGATAATTATTTTTGTCTAACATAACTATCACCTCTTTTCACACAAATTTTTCTTCGACTACTCATAGTATACCATGATTTAATTAAACAAATGGTATACTATGAGTAGCAAAGTCTTATGTATCCATAAAACGGAGGTTTCCTATGAATCAAGAAGAAGAAAAAGAACGAATCTTTTTAGAGCTACAAGCTGAAATCCAAGCTGGATTGGAAGCCTATGAGAGAGGGGAATGTATTCCTTTAGAGGAGGTCAGAGAGCGTCTTCTAGGCTCAGGCTCAAAAATACGATTTGACAAGCTTCAAGAGGAAATCAATCAAAGTGTTGCAGATCTTTTTTGAGAAAAGATGAGGGGGAATAATAATGACAACATGGTACGATTACATGGTGAGAGCTAGTGAACATGCTGGAAGTGACGGTGATTTGTGGTTTCGCTATCTTTATAAGGTCATTAAAGATGAGGAGAC
>NZ_JASHAT010000017.1:0-8948 GCF_047464965.1 Streptococcus mitis | reverse complement strand
CAGACGACCAAGGTTGCTCAAATCGCCTTGGTCAAAAATGAAAACGGTCATATCGTTGAAAAAGAACGCTATGACTTTGAAGATTCAACGACGGATGCAGCCCTAAAAGGTGGCTTGTTCGGTGCAGTTATCGGGCTTTTGGGTGGTCCTATCGGCGTCTTGTTTGGTTATGGTATGGGTAGCCTCTATGGTTTGGCTGCTGGTGATACCATTGATACGGCAGAAACTGGCCTGATTGACGTTGTTTCTCAGAAATTGACTAACGGTGAAACAGCCGTTGTTGCCTTGGTGCAAGAAGACAACGAAGCAGTCATCGATGCTTACTTCACCAAGTACGACACCCAAATCATGCGTTGGGATGTAGCAACCGTCGTAGCCGAAATCGAAGCAGCTCTGCAAGTCCAAGAAGACCTCTACAACCAGGCACGTGCACAAATGAAGGCTGAACGTAAAACCGAACGCAAGGCTAAACTTGAAGAATTCAAGGCGAATGTCAAAGCAAAATTTGACAAATTGAAAGCGTAAGCACTCAAGCATCTCATAAAAAATAGGCTTTCTACTTCTGGAAGATAGCCTATTTTTTAAAAAAACTAGATTTTAGAAAAAGGAAGTGACGGAAGGATTACGTTTTTTAGAGGAGCTCATTTTGGACGATGACCCCCGAACCCTCTATATCCAGACTTGGGGCGGGACCAATACAACTGCCAGAGCCCTCAAGTCTATTCAGGAGCGCTACGAGGGGACGGCAGAATGGCCTCCCTACATTCCGAAGAGGTGGACCCGCATTATGTCTTCGATATAACAGAAGAGGGCGCAAGTCTCACGGTTCATATCCCTGACGATGCAAAGTCAGACGATACCTTCCATATCATTACTGAGGTGCAAAATGTGACCGAGACTCCATTCAAAACCTATGTGCGTCGTATTCTCACGGTCAAATAATTTAGATGAGCTAGATTATTGCTCTTAAAAATGCTCATTGTCAACTGTAGTGGGTGGACATATAACTAAGCCCTAGAGAGAACCATCTTGGTTCTCTTTTTTGTGAAGTTCAAAGCGAGGTAAATCCGTTTTTTAAAGTTTTCAAAGTTCCGAAAACCAAAGGCATTGCGTTTGATGTCTTTGAGAACCAATCGCCAGCAGTATTTTAAGGCACGATAGTCAATGGATTTCTTGTCAAATTACTTCATGAGTTGAATACGAGTTTGATTGAGAGTACGGCTGAGGTGTTGGACGATATGAGTAAGTGCTTGATGATTGATGAGTTTCTAGGTAATTTTTTCGGTGCGTTATTCACGCCGATTTTTTTTCGAGTCCACTTTTGTGGGCCGAAAAAGCAGTGAATTTTTTGAACCGTGAGGGTCAAAAAAGGGGTGCAACCCATAGCCCTCGGCAGAGCGTTTTAGTTTTGTACGTTGCGCAGCAATGTCAAAACTACAAAAACGTTACTCTTTGACAAAGAGTAACAGAAACTCTGCTTGATCCGAGAAAGATATTTTTATTTTCAACTGATTACATATCGACAATAGTTGGCGTGGAATAGCGATAGCCCCACGCCGTAGCCCAACATTTTGGGCTAAATGTTTCTCTTTAAGCTGCTGAAACTATATAGAAATCCATAGATTTAAAAATCATGGACTTATATAGTAGTCCATGATTTCTGAAAAGATGGATTTTATAGTGTTCCATAAATTTTGAAAAGATGGACTTATATAGTGTTCCATAAATTCTAAAAAAATGGGCTTATATAGTAATCCATAAATTCTGAAAAGATGGACTTATATAGTAGTCCATAAATTCTAAAAAGATGGATTTATATAGTAGTCCATAAATTCTAAAAACGTGGACTTATATAGTAATCCATAAATTCTGAAAAGATGGGCTTGTATAGTGTTCTATAAATTCTAAAAAGATGGTCACTATATAAGACCATCTTTTTTAAAAACAAATGCTCAAATAAATTTGTTAATCACGTTTTTAACGGAAATTTTAAAAAATTTTTATTATCTTTTGTTTTTTGTGGCATACTACTATCACAATAGTAAGAGAGGAAACAGAATAATGAATCAAATGACCATTTCTTTTAAAACAAAAACTGGCATGACAAATATACGTCATAATAACAGAGATCTGAGCGAAGAAGAATTTAAGAGTAATGAACACAGGCATATAAATCGTGCATTGTCCCACGAAAATATAACGATTATTAAACGTGACATAAGAGAAGTCTATCACGATGAATTTGACGATGCTTTAAATACTTATAATTCAAAACAACGGAGGAAGGATAGAAAAATTGAA
Source organism: Streptococcus mitis (assembly GCF_047464965.1). Lineage (GTDB taxonomy): Bacteria > Bacillota > Bacilli > Lactobacillales > Streptococcaceae > Streptococcus > Streptococcus mitis_DU. The sequence goes on along the minus strand of NZ_JASHAT010000017.1, from coordinate 6,647 downwards.
GACTACTACAAACACGTTAAAAAATCAAAAACATTGGATCTGCAACGTGAATTTGTAGTCTCAGTAGGTAATAAATCCGACTGGGAAAAGATGGATTTCAATAAAAAAAGAGAGGTAGGAGAGGCCCTAGCAAGCTACGTAAGAGATTTTAATGAACGCCACGATCATTTAGTCATCTATAATGCAGTTGTCCATTTAGACGAAGATGGAGCTCCTCATGCTCATTTTAACGTTGTTCCTATTGCTGATGGATATAAAAATGGTCTTTCAAAACAACCATCTTTTTCAAAAGCTCTCCTCCAAGAAGGATTTAAAGAAAAAGGCCGTGGCCAACTGAAACAATTTCGTGATCATGAAATTGATAGGATTCAGTACTTTATGAAAAACCTCAATATCGAACGCAAGTTAGGTCAGACGAACGATATTAAGGATATGCGAGAATATAAAGAAACTATGCGACAAATCGAATTACAGAAGCAGCAAGAAGAGAGGGAACTGCAGCATTTAAAAAATGAAGTCGCAAACATGTCCGAAGAGTTGGATAAAGCAAAATTAGAAGATGAAACTATCAATGCTATGTTACGTCTTAAAATGATCAGTGAAACTGAAGTAGATAAAAGTCAATTTGAAATCAAAGAGCGAGGGCTATTTAATAACCGTGAACGTGTTGTGATTGTTCCTGAAGATGAGTTTGATAGAATAGCCATGAAGGCAAACTATAGTCCATTGTCGAATTTGTTGAACGATTTTAAAGAGTCTATTCTTCAAATAGGGTTCATTAAAAAGTTACATTCTACAATTTCATCTTTAAAGAACGTAATCAGAGAACTGAAAGCAGAATTCCAAAAAGAGAAAGCTCACTTGGAAGAAGAAAATCGAAATGCTTGGTCTAAGTATTTTGAAGCTAAGAAAGAAGCTGATAATTATAAACGTTTTAAATCAGAGTTTGAAAGATATTTATCTGAAGAGGAAAAAAATGAGATCTCAGATAAAATCTATGAACGTCAAGAAGCTGAAATCGAAGGAGGTTTGTGGCAAGATTTTGATTTAGATCGTTAGATAAATTAGGGGGAACCTTTATTCTTTTCTCTCCTAGAAAAGGACTTGCATATGCAAGTCCTCATTCTTAATACTTGTTAAAATTACAAAAAATCATAGATATCTGTCTGATGTGATGCTTTCTCTGCCTCTATGATTACCTCTGCGGTTGTGGGCATCCGTCTATCCCTAATTACCATCTCATACCCGATAACTTTTCGTCCTTTTTTTACAGTTGTTAAATCTATATCAGCATTGAATTTCATTTCTAATTCTTCGCATGCAACCATGAGAGCATTCCTCTTAAACAAACCTGCAGGCCATGACTTCTCTTCACCCAAGAACCAATCTTGCCATTCCTCTAAACTTCCCTTAATGGTTGTATATTCTCGATTTCCTAAGCGATATGCTTCCCAAAGTTTCATCAAGATCAAAGAATACTTTGATTTCACATTTCCTAACTCATCCAAATGGAAAGAGTAGTAGTTTCTTTTCAACTCAAAAACTAAAGGACCAGCATCCTCAGAGAATTTAAACTCTACAAGGCCATCCTCAATAAATCTTATTCTGCTGAAAAGTTGAGTCATGATTATTGAACGTCTACCGTCAGGCAAGGTTTCGGGGATATATAGAGCGGTATTCTCATTAAGTCTCGAAAAAGCTTCTGCAATCCGTCTATAATTCTGACCGTTTTTAGTTAATCCAAAGTGCTTCATAATGTCAAGGCTATGAACCGTAAAGACATCACCGACTCTACTATCTTTCGTTACAGATGAAAAACAGTAGTCTAAAACCTTGTGTTCAAAAGCTTTTAAATTACCAAATGCTTTAGCCAAGTCATTCGCCTGGACAACTAAATAATTTTGACGAGAAGCTAGTTCTTCATAGATTTTACTCGATTTTCTATTTGATACCATCTTGTTTACCTTTTACTATATTTCCTATTATGCTATATTCTATCAATTTTTAATTTTATAGTCAATAATGGGGTACAAAATAGTCATTAATAGGGTACAAAATAGTCAATAATGGGGTACAAAATAGTCAATAATGGGGTACAAAATAGTCAATAATGGGGTACAAAATAGTCAATTATTTATCCGCAACCCCCTGGTATTACTGAGTTTCTAAGGTCGACAAAGTAATATAAAGTAATATAAAGTAGGTTAGAAAGTAAATTAGAAAGTATCTTCTTAAGAAAAAAATCTATATTTTATTTTTAATAAAATAAAAAAATCTTTTTCTCAGTTCACTATTTTCTAGCTAAATATTTACAAATAGAAAATTCAAACTAACTACATTTCCCCTTCTTCATTTCTATAAATTTACAGAAGGAATTCTGCAACTATGTTCGTATCATGAGGAAAAAAAGATTTTTTACGCTTTTCACTACAGTACAAAATTAAAGACGTCATCAGGAGCCATATTTTGGCCGTTAAGGGGCTTTTTTGATAAAAGTCGGATATTTCCACCTTGGACTCTCTAAGAGGCAAATACGTCCTTATATGAGGTTAAATAAGTGTTTGATTTTTATTTAATACTCCCTGATGGCAGCAAGCAACAAAATCAGATAAAAAAGAGCCTGTATTATGACGACAGAAGAAAATTGGAACAAGCTGCAGGAACTATCAAAGAAGGTATCGAAAGAGGAACTAGTGTTTTCCTAAAAATATAGGACAAAATAGAATTTTTTAACTTGATTCCTGCTGTCTTTTTGTAGGGTAATTGATGAAAAAGTGTGTAAAAAAGTTCCAGTTTTATATTCAAACTTTTAAATTCTTTTTGAATTGATATAGGAGAAAATATTGTTCTAAAATTACCTCTTTTTTAAGATATATAGTTGAAAGTAAATGCTAGCAAAAAAGTCTCAATTTTATAATGAGACTTTTTATTATTTTGGCCTTTTTTAGAATTAAAATTTGATTATTTTCGTTTATAATCTTGATATTTTTTAAACAAATCTTTGAATAATTGGTCGTTGTAGGAAAAGAGAAACTCAAACTTTTCAATTTCTTTAGCAGGTATTTGAGGGACAACTTTTGCTTTGTAATCTTCAGCTAATTCTGTCTTTTTGCTATCTAATTTTAACATAAGTTCAAGTGGCACATCTTTTGCTTGAAAAATATTTTCTAGTATATAGAAATTGTCTTGATTAAGAACAGCTTCACGTAAATCAATTTGTCCTTTATTTGTTAAAGTTTTATAGATATCATATAGATCTCGAGCACGTGTTTTATCACCAACCAACTTGTAATCGTCAAGCTGCTGACAGGATGCTCTTATTTTCTCATAGACAATCATTAGTGGACTATAGAGATAAATAGTTGTCCCTTCTAAATCATAACTATCTTTATCCGCAACATATTCATCATAGCTCAAATCTATTTCTATCTTTTTACTATTATTTTCTAAAGCTTCTCCATATTTACTTAGCTCCTTCATTTTATTAGGGTCCTGTAAATCTATTTTTTCTTGATATTTTTCTGTATCGACTATCGCAAAAGAAATCTTATATCCTCCCCAAAACGGAGGCAAGTCTCGTTTTCTTTTTTTAGGTTTTTCAATGAATTCAAATCCAACAACTAAAAAACCAATTTGCTTAAAAGCATCTGAAATTAAACCTTGTAGTTTTTTTCCTTCAACATCTTTATCATATCTTATAGATTCTTCAATTGAAAAGTCTAAATCCTGAGATGAGCGATCAGTTATATTGTGTAGCTTTAAAGCAGTACCACCTTTTAGAACTAGATTTTCCTTCAGATCACTATCTGAAAAAATTGCTTTTAAAATGGTGTTTCTAATATCATCTGGTTTCATAAGTACCTCTATCATATTACTAGTGTTGTTAGTTTATTATACCATGTATAACTTGCGATCTATCTTAATTTCTTGTTTTTTATTTTTTAAACTGCTATACTAAAGCTATGGTATATATACCATAGCTTTTAAATAAAATAAATTAAAACATACTTAAGGTATGGTATATATACCATACCTTAGCGGTGAAATCTTAACTAGTATATTGGAGGGATAATAGTAATGGTCCTTACAGACAATGAAATTGAGAAAATATTAATCAAACATCAAATCAAAAAAGATACTTATGGTTTAATAAAATATTCTGACGAAATTGTTCAAAAATCTAAAAAAGAATTTGGAAATATTTTAAATAGGACCTCTATCATTCAAATTATTCAGAAATTAAAAGAAGAAGGAAAACTTAAGTCTAGAGCTACCCTTAATAAGTTTACTGATATTATTATTGATAAACTAAAACTTTTTAAACCAGTTAAAATTATGAACGAATACAAAGGGGATTATGTTATTCGCTATATAACCTCAGATATATACGTTTCTCCTTACGAAATTGCTTTATCGTTATTATCTCGTTCATTTCTATCTCATTATAGTGCTATGTACGTTCATGATCTAACTATTAATAGCCCTAAAGACATATATATTAACAAAGAACAATCCCAAAAACGCTCTACTTTAGGTGATAGACTGGCTATAACTCAAGGACGTATCGATTATGCCTTCTCCAAAAGTATGAGACGAACAAATATGATCTACTCTTTTGAATATGACGGAACATCTTATAAAGTGCATGTTCTAAATTCGAAAAGTACTCACAATACAGGAGTTATAACTAAGGAAGTTGTTGGGTTTTCAAAGCCTATTAAAACAACAAATGTTGAGAGAACACTAATCGATGCTATGGTAAGACCTGGGTATAGCGGGGGCGTTTCTGAAATTCTTGATGCATTTATTCGAGCTAAAAATATAAATGTCAGAAAGATTTGGGAATATCTAGAAAAATTTAATTATTCTTATCCATACTATAAATCACTTGCATTTTACTTAAGGAATGCAAAATATGAATATAAATCTGAGCTTAAACGATACCAGAATGACCCTCGCAATAATTTGACTTTTTATCTAGACTATCAAATGATATACCCTCATCAAGATAAAGAGTTAGGAGTGTTCTATCCAAGAAGTGTTCACAACATTTCCAAAAAATACTAATTTTTCGCAAAGAAATTTAGTCAAAAACTCAGTTTTTCTTGTATTATTTAATAATACTGTGTGTTATAATGTGTATTATATTAGCTAACGGGGTGAAAGTTTTGACTGAAAAAATGACTGTCCTAAACATCAGGATGAGCGTTGGAGAAAAAGAAGAATTAAAGGAAAGAGCTACAGAATTTGGAGACTCGATCAGTTCATATGCTAGAAAGATACTCTTCCAAGAGGATAATACAAGCGATTACGTAGATAATACAAATGTATTACAAGAGAAAGATGAGCGTATATCAGACCTTAAAACTCAAATAGACGACTACAAGAAGCAAATTGAGCAACTGCATACGATTATTTTGGCAACTCAAAAAGATAATCAGTTGCTGATTGAACAGAAAACGAAGAGATGGTGGAAGTTTTGGGAGTGAGAATTCATTTCTGGACTAACTACACTTTTGGAAACGCACTCTTTACTAAAGGAGTTTACGAATGATGATCCGATTTTACATTATTATTTTTTTGGATGTTTGGTTATAATTCTTAATAAGCTACAAAAAAATGACAATGGATGTTTCTCTATAAGAGTAATATCCGTTGTCATTTTTGTATAATCGACTTCGATTTTCGGATTTTTATACAAAAACTCTGCATTTTTGATGCTGACATGATAATTCTGAGAGCTTTTCAGTTTTTTTCGTGAACAACTAATCATCTAGACTCCTAGAGCCCCAAGGACTTACGAGAAACCCTTAATCAAACTTTCCGAAAAAGATCAATTTTTCGGAAAGTTGTTTTTTTGAAAAGTTCATCTCAAAATTCACCTTATTGTTTAAGAGACTTTAGGGCAAACCCATCTTGAGTAATAAGCAGTATCTCTTCTAGTACCTTTTATGATGGGGCATCTTTGATGTTACAGCGAAGTAGTCAATCTTCATGTTGTTTTTCCATGCTTAGTCACCGACAACTTTAAGATCGCTAGCGACTACTTTTACTCCGCCCCAGGTACTACGTGCTATGTTCCACATGACGGATATAGGGATTAATCAGTTCAACCGTCATTATACGTATCATGGGTTTAGCCCTACTTTCGTGTATGTTCGTACCCCCTATCAGTGGTGGGGATTTGTAGGAAAGACACATTTATTGACTTTTTGCACGGGTGGCTTTAAGATGTTGCTGGACGCCTTTCTTGATAATCACTCAGAGTCGCCAGAGTGTCTGGCCCGAGATATGGCAAGGATATACCGCTGCCTGCACCAGTCCTTCGACGCTGACAAATTGCGACATATCATGTAAATTATCGCATAAAAGTAGTTTCAAAAAAAGAAAACTGTGTTATAATGTATATGTAATTTTTAGAAAAGAGGTACTAACTATGGAAAACCTAGTAGTTTCAATCTTTAACACTGAAAGCGAAGCTTATCAGTCCTTTGCGGATTTGAAGGCTTTCCGCCAAACTCAGACGACCAAGGTTGCTCAAATCGCCTTGGTCAAAAATGAAAACGGTCATATCGTTGAAAAAGAACGCTATGACTTTGAAGATTCAACGACGGATGCAGCCCTAAAAGGTGGCTTGTTCGGTGCAG
>NZ_JASHAT010000016.1:0-11094 GCF_047464965.1 Streptococcus mitis | reverse complement strand
GTCTCCTCATCTTTAATGACCTTATAAAGATAGCGAAACCACAAATCACCGTCACTTCCAGCATGTTCACTAGCTCTCACCATGTAATCGTACCATGTTGTCATTATTATTCCCCCTCATCTTTTCTAGGGTTATAGTGCATTTCCCGTCCGAAAGCTCCGTCTTTCGGTACATATCCTTTTTCAAGCCATTGAATGGTTGTCAGTTCTGTCGTCTTGGCTGGTTTCAGGCGACAGACTGCATTATAGTCATAACGTTCTGTGCCGTCTTCTCCTCTAACTGCGTTCCTCCATGCGCCTGTAATTAGCTTATATCCTCGCTTCTTCCATTCCTGTTCAGTAAGCAGAATACCAGGTTCAAAATCGTGTCGGTTTTCCATTTTGGAAACCTCCTTTTTGTTAAATTTAGAGATTTCATCTCTACCTCTATTATACCATTTTTCAGACTCAAAAAACACGCTACAAACGTTGATTTGACGGGCTTAGAAGCTGTTTTCTAAGTTCTAGATTTATCTTAATTTTGCTCCTGCTTATAGCGGTCTTCAAAGCCAGCTATATCAGCCATACTAGGCAGTTCTCTCTTCAGTTCATCCAAAGACCCATCCTCTCCTAGATAGACCTCCATGAGGTCATGAAGAGCTTGTTGGCGCTCTTCAAGCCTTAATCTCTGCCTACTTCTACCCAGCTCATACCACTTTTTCCAATAGCTTTTGAAAAATCTCGCATTCTCATCTCTGATTACAATTAGCTTCATAGGTTCTCCTTTTTATCTAATCTTCCTAAAAGTTCCCATTTCTTAGCTTCTAGCTCAGCCCGCTTTGCACGCTTGTCCGCAATCTCTTTTTCCGCTTCTGGAGTACCATAAATGCCTAGCGCCTTTTGTGCTTCAATCAGTTTTTCGATATATTCTTCGCTAATTTCATTCTCATAATCGGGGTTGCTCCATTTTGGAACATTGGACTCGCTAGACTCATCTGCCCCTGATTTCCCCTTTTTGTAAAAAGCTTCTACATCAGCTAAAGTCTTCAAGTTGTTATCTTTCCATCTTGTGACGATTGCAAACAGGTAGGCGTAGGTTTGTCCGCCATGTTCTACAAAAAGCTTTTGGGCAAAGTCTAGGATTTGTAGGCGCTCGCCAGCCTCAAAGGCTTCAGCAAGCTCACTTGTTTTGGCTTTCTGACCTTTTGTAACGCTTACGCCCGTAACTTTTTTGAATGCCTTAAAAAACTGATCCAGGTCGCTTGCAGGAGCTTCTTTTTGTTGCACAACTTCCCCCTCAAGAACGTTCTTATTGTTTCCACGGTTGCTAATAATGGTCATTTCATAGCCAATAACTTTACGCCCTTTTTTAAGAATTTTCAAGGAAGCTTCAAAATCCTCTTGTTTATTGAGTTCGTTCATCCCCTTCATAATACAATCACGTTTGAACTGAGACGGTTCCATAGTTCGCCCTTCGCCTAAAAGCCACACTTGCCAGTCTTCAATAGTCGCCCTTATTATAGTCTCACGCTTCCATTTTTCAAAAGCCTCTCCACTATCCGTTTTCACTTTTGCTTTCCTACGACAAGAAGCCCACAGTTTAATCAAAATGACGCTATACTTAGATTTCAGACGTGAAAGCTCTTCGAGTTTGAAAGTGTAGAATTTCTTTTTTAGGTCGAAAAGCAACGGGCTCGCTCGTTTAGAGAAAACGAACTCGATTTCTCCTGTCTTCATCGTGTTTATTTCTTCAAAAAGTGCACTTAAAGACACTCCTAGAAGTTCTTTATTGGGGTCATTATCTTCATAGATCGGCAAAAGCAAAGGCGTATCATTTTTTAGCTTTTTCAAAGCTACACCCAAACGCTTGTAGTTAGACCCTGCGTCATCTAGCCCTAGGTACTCAAGAACCTCTGTCGCAGTTGTTGAGTATGACGTATCTTTCTCATCATCTTTTTTGACGTAACTAATGCAGTAGTCCAATATTTGGTGTTCAAAAAGGGTCAATTTGCCAAAAGCTTTTGCTAAATCGTTCGCCTGCCATACGAGATATTGCCCTCTAATCGCTTCAGAAAGTATCAACTCATTTTTTTCTTCTTTTTTGGTCATGAAAAACTCCAATATCATTGATTTAATAGCATTATAACACTATACTGGAGACTTGTCAATTATTTTTATAAAACTATCTCTAGTATACCGTAAAAAAATCTCTAGTATACCGTAAAAAAATCTCTAGTATACCGTAAAAAAATCTCTAGTATACCGTAAAAAAATCTCTAGTATACCGTAAAAAAATCTCTAGTATAATGCCCATAGTGCCCGATATAAAGCCATTTCTTATCTTCCTAAATATCTAAAATAAATGAAATATAGATAAATAATATAAAATATCCTCCTCTTACTCCTCCTGCCGGAGGGAGGAGGTTTGATGGAGGAGGATATGCTTACAAGATATTGATTTAAAGGTTTTCTTACTACCAAACAGGTTAAAAAGCTAAAATAGCTATAAAAAGCTATATTTTTTCTTCTAAAAAAAGAAAATGTGATACTAGAGATTAGTTTACGGTGGAACTTAATGACCTAGCTTTCAGGGAGTTTTATAACCAGCGTTCAGAAACAGCCCTAAAACGCTCTCTAAGCCCCTTGTTTTTGTTTTGGAATATAATTAACCACCCCACCCCCTAGAATGGCGCTACGGGCTCGTATGAGCCTCTGAGGAACATTCTAGCTAATTAGTTCCCCTCAGCGAACTGATAACATCTTCCAGAGGGATACACTCCCCTCTCTCATAGGCTTCTAGCCCTGCTCTAATTTCTGCCTGCAATTCGCGGAATATCCGCTCTTTTTCCTCTTCTTCGTTCATACTCAGACCTCCGTTTCTATGGCTCTATTATACCATTTTTCCTGATTTCAAAAAAATCTCCGCCTTTTATAGAGGTTTTAATAATACAATTTGATATTATTTAATTATTACAAAACAGATTTTAATAATACAATCTAAATCATTATACAAATTAACAAAATTATAAAAATAGAAATTTAACAAAGATGATAAAGATAAAAGGGCGCACGAAAGCGCCTGATGGTAAAGTTATAAAGCTATATATATCAAGGGTTCATCTCTTATATAATTCCTTTTAATGATATACCTATATATTATTAAAATCTATTCTACATATAATTAAACATTATACTTTAATCTCTTTTAATTATATAAAGATATGTTATTAAATAATTATAAAAAAGATTTTAACAATATATTTTACAAATCCTTGTATATTATTAAATTCTCTTTTTTATATTATTAAAATATACTACTGTATATCATTGAAATATTTAATTATATATTATTAAAATCTCTTTTTCTTCTTATTAAAATCTGAATTGGATTTTATCGGAAAATATTATATATTATTAAAATCTAAAATAATAGACTTTAATAATATAATCAAGACAAACAGAGAAACAGAGGATTTTTAAAAAATAGCAATACAATGATACAAAAAAGCGTAGGACTTTCTAAAAAGTGATAAGCAGTAGCAAAACAGAAAACCCTCTACGATATTAGTATAAATGTAGATATATCAAGGATTTGCAGCCTTTTCAAGTTTCTTTTATTCACTACAATAAAGTATTATTAAAATCTTTTAATTATTTTATTAAAATCTTAAAAAAGTTTCATTAAACTCTTTACAAATAGATTATAATAAGGTATACTTATATCATAGAAAAAGAAATAAAAAGATTTTAATAAAACATTAAGAAAAGGAGCTTAAACGATATGAGCAAGAACGGAAATCTAGGAGTATTAGGCGGAGGATTCATCGGTGTTGAAACAAACAAGGTGTACACACCGCCTCAACACGCTACCAGCGTTAACGGAAAGACGCTTGAACAACTGAACGATGATTTCGATGATTTTATTGAAGAGATTGTCATGCCGTCTGACGAGCCACTAGAGGCACTGGAGGAACAAGCCCAAGCGCCTGTAGAGGTTGCTGAAAACCTAAACGAAACCCTTGAAAGCCCATCTGAAGCACCAGCAGTCAAGAAAAAGAGCGGAAGGAAAGCGAGAAAGACTGAAGACCTCCATGCTAGCGTTGAAATGATCGCGAAGAAGCACGCTATCCACGAGCCGAGAGTGCTAGAGATAACATTCAAGAGCATGATGGAGAAAGCCCTCTTAGAACTCATGTGTAGAGAGCTTCTAAGCGCCTATGACGTGCATGAAGATAGCGCCCCAGCTCTCCTGGTGTATATGTGGCGAAAGGCTTCTATGGTAGACGGCAGAAGAGTCTATCTCGACACGCTTCAGCAAACTGCTGAAGGCGCTGAAATCGGCTATTCTAACGTTCAGAAGCTTGTCAAGAAGATTACCGAAAAGGGATTGCTGGAGAAAGGGCGCAATGGGCTCACTTTCTCGGCTTTGCTAGAGGATTTCTTCGGTAGTCTAACAGAAAACAAACAAATCTTGCTTACTTTTGAGAAGCTACAAGAAGAGCAGATGGAAGCTATAGACAAAGAAGGACACATCAACGAAAGCATGACGAACTGATGGACGACGAGAAAGAAAAGCTATTTAAGAAGCTTCAAGCCGAGATAAACCAAAGCATTCTAGAGATGGAGCAGGGGATTTATTTCACAACAGAAGACCTGGTTAAAAGATATGGACTACGATAGAACTGACAAAGAATTTTGCGCCCGTTGTGGCGCTGAGCTAACCGAAGGCGAAAGCTATCTTTGCGATTTTTGCAGATATGATGAAATGAACAAATCCAATGATTGCCTTTTTTAAAGTTAAATGCTATAATGTACATAACGAGAAAAAGTCATTAGCATGATGGCAAAAAAACACCCTGTCCGCCAAGACTTAGGGTGCTTTTTTTATTTTTGAAAAGTGACGCTAATCCTCGTCGTCGTCAAAATGCTTTTCAATCCATTTCATACCATAGTTTTTCCCTAGCTCGTAAGCTAAAGGTATAACTAATCGAACGATAACGAGAAACAAAGTCAAATTAAGCATGATGGCACCTCCTTTCTGAAGGCATAGCGCCAGAATGTAAATATTATACCATGTTTGTTTTTGTTTTAGTCATTACAGGAGCAAAAAGCAACATAATAGGAATAAGGTGAAAAACAATATCTTTTCATGCTAAAATCTCAGTATGAAAGATATTATTTTAGAAATCAAAAGAAAATCCATTGCCTTAAACATTGATTCAAGCCTCACAGAGCTGGAAAACCAACTGATAGACTTGAAAAAGCAGATAAAGCTCCTAGATAACTATCTGGACTTGAAAATGGGAAAAGACTAGCTTTTAGCTAGTCTTTTGGCTTATCTATCGTTCGTAGCTGAAATCGTCAATAGGTTCTCTAGCCTTTTCAATGCCGTTTTCTTTGATGTCTTTTTCTTCACGTGTACGGATTTTCTCGAAGACTTGCTCCTGCTCGTAGTCTTTGAGATATTTTCTGAACTGGTGCTCAAAAAGGCGATGGTCTTCTAACTCACGATTTAAAAGGTTTATATCGCCTTTTAAATCGTAAATATCTTCTTCTAAGTCCTCTTTCATCTTATTATAAGACTTTTCCAAGCTGAAAAACTTGTTTTTCCAGTAAATCACTTGCTCCTGCAGCCTTTTGACTATAGGACTTTCCATGATTGCAGATACCAAGGTATCACGCAAATCGCTGAAAGTATCGAAAAACGTGGCTTTCTCACGCATTTTCTTATAAATCTTTTCACGCATTGTGACATTCCCTGGAAAAATTTTTGACACTCCTACTTCCTTTTCGTAGTCGATAGGTTCGTCCATCTTTCGCAAGCCTTGTTCCAGCCTCGTTAAGGCGTTATCTCGTTTTGTCACAAAACGATACTCTTCATTGTATTGCGCCAGCCTGTTCTCATTCCTGCCAATTTCTTGCCTTTGTTCGTTGATTTTGGCTATATTTTCTTCTACCTGCTTCTTGAGTGTTTCTTTTTGAGCTTCTAGCTCTTTTCGTTGTTGTGCCAGCTCCTGCGCCTGCTTTTCTTTCGCTTCCTCAAGTTCAAGAGTTTGATCAGCGATTTTTTCGCTAATCTCAGAAAGTTCTTCTTTCCTTTCGTTCAGCTCCGCTTTTTTCGCTTCATTTTCAGCTTTAACACGTTCTAAATCAGCTTTAAACTTCTCCGCATTCTTCTGCGCTATCTCGGCATTTTGCTTTGCTATCCGCTCTTCTCGGCTTGCCTCGTCACGTTTTTCGACTGCTTGCCGTGCTTCCTGTTCAGCCTGTGCTTTCTCTTGTACCGCTTTCTCAGCGTCCTCTTTCGCCTGTTTTGCCGTCTTTTCAGCTTCCTGCGCCTGCGTCCGCTTGTTGCTGATTTCCTCGTCTAAACGCTTGATTTTCCCCTGTTTCTCTTGTTTGTACTCGTTGATTTCTTTATCTAAAGCCTCTTTCTTTTGCGCCATGGCTTCTTTAAAATGGTCCATGTCGCCCCAATTGTGCTTACCTACTGCTTCATATTCAAAACCGACTTCCCGAGCTTTATCGATAAGGATTTGCTTCGTTTCCGTTAAAAATTGCGTATACACATTCATTCCTGCGCTCATGTCGCCCTTGCGGTCGCCCTGTAGCGCTTCGAGACCTTGTTTTTTGCGCTCCCTGTTCTCTTTGGCTAGGTCGTACTTTTTTTGATCAGACTCTAACATTTTCTGATAAAAATCGCCGTCTAAATCCTGAGCGATTGCCCTTGTCGTGCGAGGTTGCAGGCGTAGCCCTTTTTTCATACCCTCGGCTTTTCCGAAGAAAGTAAGGTGCATGTGGGGCGCTCCTGCCTCATCGTAGTGCGCCACCGCATTGAAAACGTGGAGGTGTTTATGTTTCGCTTGAAACTCTTCTAAAAAGTTCTTAAAGATTTCATCAGCAAGCTTTTTCTTATATTCGATGAAAACTTTTTCCGCCTCCTGCTTGTCGTTGATTGAGGTAAGAGTTCGGTGGTGCAGTTCGTCCCATGTTTCCTTATTCCCGATAGTCAAAATAATCTCATCTTGCAGATTATACTTGGTTGTTGCGTTGCTCTTACCTTTCTTCTTGTGACTGTCGTTTAAGCCCTTGATGTACTCGTAATAGTCGTCTATTTTACGGTCTTGGCGCTTTTGTTTGGCGTTATACTCTTCTAACGGTTCTCCGAAAGCTTCTTGATATGCCTCTTTAATGTCTTGCTGAATGAAGCTAGTATTGTACTGCGTCAGCTCTCTGTTTATATGGCTATTGGTCGTGTGTCCCCATTCTTTTTCTTCAAAACTGCGGTTGTTGTGTTTGATATTTATCTTGTTGTCACTATGTGTAACTGAGAGACCCATCTTCTGCATAAAATACACCTCCTTTTTATAAAAATATTCATCTTAATTCTATTATGCCATATTTTTTAAAAAATAAAAAATGTCGGTGTCGCTTTTTCAAAACTTTCTAAAAACCTTGATTTTTCAATGTTTTTATAAAGTTGTCCATAAAATATTTAAAAAATGGACAACTATAGATGTCCATTTTTTCTAAAAACATTGGAAAGTAATATATCCATAATTTTGCATTTTATGGCTTACTATAGTTGTCCATTATTTTTCGATTTATGGAGGTATTATATGCCCATTTTTTGAAAAATAGCGGTAAGTAACTTGTCCATGTTTTCCAGTATTATGGAAAGATTATATGTCCATAAAAAGCTAAAATATGGATTTGTAAGTTGCCCATATTTTAGCGAAAAAGTGGGACAGTATATTTCCCACTTTTTCGCTTTCTATGGCACTTTATATAACCCATAATCACATGATTTCATGGTACTTATTAAGCCCATTAAATCTAGCCCAATGCCTTGAACTCGATTAAAAAAGGGCTTCGCCGTTGTTGTCGTCTTTCAGCCGACCGACCGCCGTAGCGGTCAGGCGAGCGCTATCGCTATTCTCGCCAGTTAGTCCACTCCCTCAAAATCAGCAAAATTTTACAATTTCAGCACTCACTAAGAGAGAGTTTCTGTTACTCTTTTCAAAGAGTAACGCCTTCTCCTTTTTGTCAGAGACAAAAAGACGGCGCTCCTGCGGAGGGCAGGGAGAACCCTCTTGGTCTAGTAGACCAATTCACCCCGTGCGCCTGCCGAAGCAGACGCCTGACCGCCGATGCGGTCAGAAAATGGACTTGCCATATTTTTGATCAAAAAAGCGTCGGGAGCAACCGACGTTTTTCGTCAAAAATGGTCTTCGTCCATTGCGCACAAGGTGCGCCCAAGCCTGCCTACACAAAAATTTTCGAATAGCAAAAATTTTAGCTCCGCAGTCTTTCCACGCCAAAAGCCACAAAAAGCGTGGAAAGTCCATTTTTCGAACCGCAAAAAATGGACAAGAGCTAGAAAATGCTCCCAAGCTTCCCCTATTGTCTTTCAGAAAAATGCTAATTTTTCGGAAAAATACTTGCTTTAAAGAAAGTATACAAAAAACGCCCCAAACCCTTGGCACTCTAGGAGATTTTCGTGATAGATAGGTCAGAAAAAAGTCTGAAAAACGCTCAGAATGCTCGTCTCAACGCAGAAAATGCGTGATTTTTGCATGAAAAAACGAAAATTCGGGGTCTATATACAAAAATCTCAGAGGTAACACCTCCGAGATTCTAATAAATTGGACCAAGCCAATTCCAATACGCATGGATAGACGCTTCGTTTTCTTCTAGTTCGGCATCTTCCCAAGTATCTTTAACGTTCCACCAGTATTCCAGTTCATCGTTTTTTGTCAACATATCTACCACCTCGCTTTTTAAAAATTATATCACAAAACCTCCTAGATTCTGCTTTCAAAAAGCCCGTCTAATGCGATTCTCTTGATTTCAGAAACATCTTCTCCACCGTTATCAATATACTCCAGAATCTCACAAAGAGTAGAGTTGAGGTAATCTGCCTCTATGATTGCCTGCTTCCTCGTGTAATGCCCGAAATCTGAGGTTTCATCGAGATTATGCTCATCGTAGAATCGTTCGTATAGCTCCGTTGTTTTCTCGAATATATCTTCCGTTCTGGCTACTCCCATGGCTTCTGAGCCTCCTCTACGTCCACGTCAATCGCAGACGCTTCTAACCGTGCTAGCAGTTCCTGCTTCTTCACTTCAAGCTCTTGCTTCGTCTCCTCGCTTGTTGTGTTGACATAATCGGGATTGCTCCAGTTAGGATTGTTTGATTTAGCAGATTTCTTAGTTTCTTTTTTAAGCTTATCATACTTATTTGGATCATAAGCCTCCGTCACTTCTTTCTGCCAGGTAAATTCATAGCCTAGAACGGGGTTCCCTCGCTTGTTTGACTTTATTTTTTTTACCTTCAAGTCAGCAAAATAAGGCGAAAGTTGCTTTTTGATGGGGGCTATGACAAGCCTATCTATATGACATGCCTTGTAGCTGCTTGGCATGTCCATTAGCAACTTAAACTCGTCGATAGCAAACTCTTTTCGTCCGATTGTACGCCACTGCTTCAGCAGTCTATAAGCGGTCTTGGCGTATGTTGAACGAATTGATGTGAATTCCTGCAATTCGTATTGAGTGAAATTGGCTGATAGTCTGTTTAAGATATAGTCAAAGTACGGGGAAAGCGATACTGTCGCCTTCATGTCTGACAAATCATCTTCCCAATCTACTCTGAATTTTGTGAAGAGTGGCATGTACTCAACAGACCTGCTCGTTCTCTCGATGTATCTCAGTTGGCTAATGTTGTTGGATAAACTATCCATCGTGTCATAGAAACGCTTATTGTGTTGAATAGTATAGTCCGCTAGTTCAGCTAGCTGATATTTGTCGAAAACGAGGTCAGAAGTGCCTTTATCCTTCGCTTTTGCAATAATGGCAAAGAAGAAATTCATCTCTTCAGCAGTCCATTTCCGCATGATAACAGTATTCAAATCATTGTGATGTTTAACAACTTCGTTAGCCATTATAGAAACCTCTTTTAATTTATGTTTTCATTATACCATTTTTCTGTTATAAAAACAAGTTTTAATTTATGTTTTTATATACCGACAAAATGTTATCGAAGAACCGACAAAATGTTATCGAAGAACCGACAAAATGTTATCGAAGAACCGACATTTTGTTATTCATAAAAGCTGAAAACCCTTGGCGCTCTAAGGTTCGCGAACCCCCTAAATATATTATTAAATATTAATCAAATATATAAATAGCTTACAAGGTATTAGTTTTATTTGTTTCTAGTAAGTTATAAAGCACTATGTAGTTATGAATCATCATGGAACAAGTGTAGTTTTAAAAACTACCGACATTATGTTATTCATAAAGGCTAAAACCCTTGGCGCTCTAAGGTTTAAAACGATATAAAAAACTATTATTTTTTTTTTAAACAAAGCAAATCTGATACAACAGTGATTTTTTAAAATTTAAGACCTTTAAGAAAAAAACAAAAAGGGCTTCTAAAACGCCCTCTAAGCCCCTTGTTTTTGTTTTGGAATATAATTATACCACCTTACCCCCTAGAGTTGTGCTACGGGCAAATCTGAGCCTCTGAGGACCGTTCTAGCTAATTATTGTCCTTCAGCGAACTGATAACATCTTTTATGGAACGGATTTTGATTAACTTAATAATATCTCCTGCATCTTGTCTATCCCTATCTCGTCCGCTTTCTAGCTTCATACCAAGAATGTAGGATAATGGCGGTACAAAAACAGTCAAATTTGAATAGCTAAATGCCTTCTCACAGATTGACCGCGGCGGCACTCTATTCATATTGGCAACGTTATTATTCAACCATAATTCTTCAGGTTCGTTCACACCAAAATCATCGCCAACTTTCTCAATAATGCTTCTGATTTTAGCATCTTCTTGATAAAAGGCATCTACATCTTGTGTTCCTCGGAGATTGTAATACTCCAGAACAAAACCACCAACACAGATAATTTCTAGGTCAATATTTTCCTTGGCTAATTCTGTATTGAGAGCCTCAAATAAAACTTTCTTATCCATAGTTACCCTCTCTAAAGAGTTTCAAAATATCTTTTGGCTGACTTTTACGGTTCGCCTGCAAAACGTGTTCTCTTGTGTGTGTGCCTTCTGTTAAAGCATCTTGAAGGGTTATTTTTTGGAAAGGTGTTAAGGT
>NZ_JASHAT010000015.1:0-19499 GCF_047464965.1 Streptococcus mitis | reverse complement strand
CTCAGAGTTAAGTGACGATAGCCTAGGAGATACACCTGTACCCATGCCGAACACAGAAGTTAAGCCCTAGAACGCCGGAAGTAGTTGGGGGTTGCCCCCTGTGAGATATGGAAGTCGCTTAGCTCTAATCCGCCATAGCTCAGTTGGTAGTAGCGCATGACTGTTAATCATGATGTCGTAGGTTCGAGTCCTACTGGCGGAGTAGTTAAGAAAAAATAAGAAAAAAGAGGTTTAGGCCTCTTTTTTTTATAATTAATAATCTATTTAGTGTTATTTGGTGTGAGATATTTTTGCTGAGTAAAGTTTCAGAGCCCTCCGTTTTCGATCAAGGAGATCTTTTTAGTACTTTAATTGAGGGTAGCGAAGAGGCTAAACGTTGCGGACTGTAAATACGCTCCTTCGAGGGATTCGAATCCTTCCGCTTCCATTATCTTAGTTTTTGAAATTTAAGTAGTAAATTTGTTCCTATTCTGTCAACTTTTCCTATTTGTTATCTTTTTGAGGTTGGTATTTTAACAATTCAGGAATTATTAAAGATTAATTGAAATTTTTTGTTAGAATAAGGTCATAAAAAGAAAAGGAGTATATATTTATGCTACAAAGTATTTATGATCAGATGATGGATTTTTATAGAAATATTGAAGAAGAGTATGGTATGTTCTTCGGTGATAATTTTGATTGGGAATATGTTCATTTTAAGTTTTTGATTTATTATCTTGTCCGATATCGTATTGTGAGTCATCAGGATTTTATTGTTTACCATTATCGTGTTGCTTATCGTTTGTATCTTGAAAAATTGATAATGAAACAAGGTTTTGTTGCTTGTTGAGACAGTCTGAGTTAATTTCCGAACAAATTTATTTTTTTAAGGAAAGATAATAATAAATAGCTGGTTATTTTTCTAAAACATTTTTTAATAGTTGGAAATAGCAAATCTTTCTATTGTTTCTTCTTGATAAAAAGGCGATTTTTTCTTATAATTAATTGTAAGATATAATTGCAGGTGAGAGTCCTGCCATGTATGTGAGAAAGGAAGAGCCTGAAGGCTCAGACAAGATTATGACTTCAGTTGTTGTTGTAGGTACCCAGTGGGGTGATGAAGGTAAAGGGAAGATTACAGACTTCCTTTCAGCGAATGCAGAAGTGATTGCGCGTTACCAAGGTGGTGATAATGCAGGTCACACGATTGTGATTGATGGCAAGAAGTTTAAATTGCACTTGATTCCATCTGGGATTTTCTTCCCTGAAAAAATCTCTGTTATTGGGAATGGTATGGTTGTAAATCCTAAATCTCTTGTGAAAGAGTTGAGCTATCTTCATGAGGAAGGTGTTACAACTGATAACTTGCGTATTTCTGATCGCGCGCATGTCATTTTGCCTTATCATATCGAGTTAGATCGTTTGCAAGAAGAAGCTAAGGGCGACAATAAGATTGGTACTACAATCAAGGGAATCGGTCCAGCTTATATGGACAAAGCTGCTCGTGTGGGAATTCGTATCGCGGATCTTTTGGATAAAGACATTTTCCGTGAGCGTTTAGAACGTAACCTTGCTGAAAAGAATCGTCTTTTTGAAAAATTGTATGACAGTAAAGCGATTTCTTTCGATGATATTTTTGAAGAATATTACGAATATGGTCAACAAATCAAGAAATATGTGACAGATACATCTGTTATTTTGAATGATGCGCTTGATAACGGTAAACGTGTGCTTTTTGAAGGTGCACAAGGTGTTATGCTAGATATCGACCAAGGTACGTATCCATTTGTTACGTCATCAAACCCTGTAGCTGGTGGTGTTACGATTGGTTCTGGTGTTGGTCCGAGTAAGATTGACAAGGTTGTTGGTGTATGTAAAGCCTATACGAGTCGTGTTGGAGACGGTCCTTTCCCAACTGAGTTGTTTGATGAAGTGGGAGAACGTATCCGTGAAGTCGGTCATGAATATGGTACAACAACTGGTCGTCCACGTCGTGTGGGATGGTTTGATTCAGTTGTGATGCGCCATAGCCGTCGCGTTTCTGGTATTACTAACCTTTCATTGAACTCTATCGATGTTTTGAGTGGTTTGGATACAGTGAAAATCTGTGTGGCCTATGATCTTGATGGCCAACGTATTGATTACTATCCAGCTAGTCTTGAGCAATTGAAACGTTGCAAGCCTATCTATGAAGAGTTGCCAGGTTGGTCAGAAGATATTACCGGAGTTCGTAATTTGGAAGATCTTCCTGAGAATGCGCGTAACTATGTTCGTCGTGTGAGTGAATTGGTTGGCGTTCGTATTTCTACTTTCTCAGTAGGTCCTGGTCGTGAACAAACAAATATTTTAGAAAGTGTTTGGTCCTAAGAGATTTTTAAGATTTGTTTAAGATAGGTCGGGTATACTATAGACAGTTACAAGAAGACCTCCTAACTTGTTGTAACAAATATCCTAAACTTTTCTTTTTCATAATAATCTCCCTATAAAGTCACCGCATTCGGTGGCTTTTTTTGTCTTGGGATTCATGATATAATAATAAAATCGATAAGTAGTAAAAGGGAAATTGATGAATTATACAGTTGAAGAAAAAGAAGTCTTTATGAGGGAAGCTTTGAGAGAAGCTGAGATTGCTCTTGAACACGATGAAATTCCAATTGGTTGTGTGATTGTCAAGGACGGAGAAATCATTGGCCGTGGCCATAATGCGCGTGAGGAACTGCAGCGAGCGGTTATGCATGCGGAAATTATGGCCATAGAGAATGCGAATCTGAGTGAGGAGAGCTGGCGCTTGCTTGATTGCACGCTTTTTGTGACCATTGAGCCGTGTGTCATGTGTAGTGGGGCGATTGGGCTTGCCCGTATTCCAAACGTGGTCTATGGGGCTAAAAACCAGAAATTTGGCGCTGCTGGGAGTTTGTACGATATTTTGACAGATGAGCGTCTCAACCATCGTGTAGAGGTTGAAACGGGAATTTTGGAAGATGAATGCGCAGCTATTATGCAGGACTTTTTTAGAAATAGACGGAAAAAATAATTTTGCTTTTAAAATGAATAGGAATGTGATATAATAAATAGTGGAGCAACAGTTCTGCGTGAAGCGGGTCAGGGGAGGAATCCAGCAGCCCTAAGCGATTTGAATTGTGTGCTCTTTTTTTCGTGCTTTTTCCGAATAAATAAGATAGAATAATCTAGAATAAATGATAATAGAAAAGAGAAGATGATGAAAATTCGTGGTTTTGAATTGGTTTCGACTTTTACAGATAAAAATTTATTGCCCAAGCGTGAGACAGCGCATGCGGCTGGTTACGATTTAAAGGTTGCTGTACGTACGGTTATTGCGCCAGGAGAGATTGTCTTGGTTCCGACAGGGGTTAAGGCTTATATGCAACCGACTGAGGTTCTTTACCTTTATGATCGTTCTTCAAACCCTCGTAAGAAGGGCTTGGTTTTAATTAATTCAGTTGGGGTCATTGATGGGGATTATTATGGCAATCCTGGGAATGAAGGGCATATTTTTGCTCAGATGAAGAATATTACAGATCAAGAGGTTGTTCTTGAAGTTGGAGAACGTGTTGTCCAGGCTGTCTTTGCTCCTTTCTTAATTGCAGATGGAGATATGGCTGATGGCGTTCGAACTGGTGGATTTGGATCGACAGGGCACTAGGATGAAGATTATCTTTGTGCGTCACGGGGAGCCAGATTATCGTGAGTTAGAGGAGCGTTCTTATACGGGATTTGGGATAGATTTGGCACCCTTGTCTGATAAGGGACGGCAGCAAGTCCAGAAATTGAGCACCAATCCTTTACTCCCTTCAGCTGAAATAATCGTATCTTCTGCAGTCACAAGAGCTTTAGAAACGGCTTCTTATGTGGCTTGTGTTACTGGACTTCCTTTGAGAGTGGAACCATTATTGCATGAGTGGCAGGTCTATGAAAGTGGCACAGATAATTTTGAAAAAGCTCGTGCTATATTTCTAGAAAATAAGGGGGAGTTACTTCCTAATAGTCCTATTCAATATGAGACAGCTGTGAAGATGAAGTCTCGTTTTCTAGAATGTATGGCTAAGTATCGAGATTACCAGACCGTGATAGTGGTAACTCACAACATGCTCATGCGCCAGTTTGTGCCAAATGAGAAGATTGATTTTTGCCAAGTAATTGAGTGTGAGATAGAGATATAGAAAGAGGTTTATTATCGCAAAGAAAAAAGCGACATTTGTATGTCAAAATTGTGGCTATAATTCCCCTAAATATCTGGGACGTTGTCCTAACTGTGGGTCTTGGTCTTCTTTTGTAGAAGAGGTTGAGGTTACCGAGGTCAAGAATGCACGTGTATCCTTGACAGGTGAGAAAACTAAGCCCATGAAACTGGCTGAGGTGACTTCAATCAACGTCAATCGAACCAAGACAGAGATGGAGGAATTCAACCGTGTACTTGGAGGCGGAGTGGTACCAGGAAGTCTCGTCCTCATAGGTGGGGATCCTGGGATTGGGAAATCAACCCTTCTCCTACAAGTCTCAACTCAGCTGTCTCAAGTTGGGACTGTTCTCTACGTCAGTGGGGAGGAGTCTGCCCAGCAGATTAAGCTACGAGCAGAGCGCTTGGGTGATATTGATAGCGAGTTTTATCTTTATGCAGAGACCAATATGCAGAGTGTTCGAACTGAGGTGGAGCGCATCCAACCAGACTTCCTCATTATTGACTCTATTCAGACAATTATGTCTCCTGAGATTTCAGGGGTGCAGGGGTCTGTTTCTCAAGTGCGTGAGGTGACGGCTGAGCTTATGCAGCTGGCCAAGACCAATAACATTGCCATCTTTATCGTAGGTCATGTGACCAAGGAAGGAACCTTGGCTGGTCCTCGTATGCTAGAGCATATGGTGGATACGGTGCTTTACTTTGAAGGGGAGCGTCACCATACCTTCCGTATTTTAAGAGCGGTCAAAAACCGGTTTGGCTCCACCAATGAGATTGGGATTTTTGAGATGCAGTCGGGGGGATTGGTTGAGGTGCTCAATCCGAGTCAAGTTTTCCTAGAGGAGCGTTTGGATGGGGCTACTGGCTCGTCAATCGTTGTGACCATGGAAGGGACGCGTCCGATTTTGGCGGAGGTTCAGGCTTTGGTGACACCGACCATGTTTGGAAATGCCAAACGTACAACGACTGGGCTTGATTTTAATCGTGTGAGTCTGATTATGGCTGTTTTGGAAAAGCGTGCAGGACTTCTCTTGCAAAATCAGGATGCCTATCTCAAATCTGCTGGGGGTGTCAAATTGGATGAACCTGCGATTGACTTAGCTGTTGCAGTTGCCATTGCTTCGAGCTACAAGGACAAGCCAACTAATCCTCAGGAATGTTTTGTAGGCGAACTGGGCTTGACAGGAGAAATTCGGCGCGTGAATCGTATCGAGCAACGTATCAATGAAGCTGCTAAACTGGGCTTTACTAAGATTTATGTACCTAAGAATTCCTTGACAGGAATCACTCCGCCTAAGGAAATTCAGGTTATTGGGGTGACAACGATTCAGGAAGTTTTGAAAAAGGTCTTTGCATAATCCGTGACAAATCCTTTTAAAAATGATAAGATAGGAGAAATATTTGACTATCAAATTTTCGAGGAGGGAATCGTGTCGTATTTTGAACAGTTTATGCAAGCCAATCAGGCTTATGTTGCCCTACATGGGCAGTTAAATCTGCCACTTAAACCCAAAACTAGAGTAGCCATTGTGACCTGTATGGACTCTCGTTTGCACGTTGCGCAAGCTCTAGGTTTGGCACTTGGGGATGCTCATATCTTGCGGAATGCAGGTGGTCGAGTGACAGAAGACATGATTCGTTCTCTGGTGATTTCCCAGCAACAAATGGGGACAAGAGAGATTGTGGTATTGCACCATACAGACTGTGGTGCTCAGACCTTTGAAAATGGCTCTTTTCAGGAGTATTTGAAGGAAGAATTGGGTGTCGATGTGTCAGACCAGGACTTCTTGCCCTTTCAAGATATAGAGGAGAGTGTACGTGAGGACATGCAACTCCTTATCGAGTCTCCCCTAATACCAGATGATGTCATTATCTCTGGTGCTATTTACGATGTGGATACAGGAAGTATGACAGTCGTAGAATTATAAATACTTCATTTAGAAAGAAAGTGTATGAAGAAAAACAGTATTTTATTTATTTTTATCTTATTGCTATGTATTGGTTTGCAGTATGAAACTATCTACTATACGGACGGTTCGATGTCAGGTGCGGAATATGGACTAATGGGAGTTTCTCTCTTTCTAGCTCTCTTTTACATGATTCCGGCTCTTTATTTCCTTTTCCGTATTGGGAAAAAATGGGAATTACCAAAGAAGGCCTTGATTCTGTCTTTATTGGGTGGAATGTTCCTTTCAGGCTGGTTGTCTAGCTTTGCGAATACCTACATCCATGATTTACTGGGGGTTCTTTTCCCAGATAGTGCATTTTTAAATGCCTTTGAAAGTGCTATTGTGGCTCCTTTGGTAGAAGAACCCTTGAAATTATTGCCACTTGTTTTTGTTTTAGCTTTGATTCCTGTGCGAAAATTAAAATCTTTGTTTTTACTAGGGATTGCTTCTGGTTTGGGATTCCAAATGATTGAGGATATTGGCTACATTCGTACGGATTTGCCAGAGGGCTTTGACTTTACTATTTCGAGAATTTTAGAGCGTATCATTTCAGGAATTGCCTCTCACTGGACTTTTTCAGGTCTAGCTGTAGTAGGTGTTTACTTGCTTTACAAAGCCTATAAAGGGCAGAAGGTTGGCAAGAAACAGGGGCTTATTTTCCTAGGTTTAGCCTTGGGAACTCACTTCCTGTTTAACTCTCCTTTTGTGGAATTAGAGACAGAGTTACCCTTAGCGATTCCAGTAGTGACGGCTATTACTCTCTATGGTTTTTATCAGACTTATCGCTTTGTTGAGAAGCACAATGAGTTGATGAACTAGAATATTTTTCAAAAGAATGATGCAAGGGTACAAATATGATGCCCTTCTTTTATTTTTGATTGAAAAATAGTGCAAAAAGCGCTACAATGGTAGATGGAAAATCTTGTGAAAAGCACAAGCGATACATATATACCGGAGGAAATCATGTCTTTTTCTGATTTAAAGCTGTTTGCCCTTTCTTCTAATAAAGAATTGGCAGAACGTGTGGCGCAGGAGATTGGGATAGAGTTGGGGAAATCAAGTGTTTGCCAATTTTCAGATGGAGAGATTCAGGTCAACATCGAAGAATCAATCCGTGGGAAACACGTCTTTATCCTACAATCAACTAGTTCGCCTGTAAATGACAATCTGCTTGAAATTTTGATTATGGTAGATGCTTTGAAGCGTGCGAGTGCAGAATCTGTCAATGTTGTCATGCCTTACTATGGGTATGCACGTCAGGATAGAAAGGCGAGAGCGCGTGAGCCAATCACTTCAAAACTTGTCGCAAATATGCTTGAAGTAGCTGGAGTAGATCGTTTATTGACAATCGACTTGCATGCTGCACAGATTCAAGGATTCTTTGATATTCCTGTGGATCACTTGATGGGAGCTCCTCTGATTGCGGATTATTTTGAGCGTCGTGGTATGGTTGGTTCTGACTATGTGGTTGTCAGCCCAGACCATGGAGGGGTGACTCGTGCTCGTAAGTTGGCAGAATTTTTGAAAACATCTATCGCTATCATTGACAAACGTCGTAGCGTTGATAAGATGAACACTAGTGAAGTCATGAACATCATCGGTAAGGTCGAAGGCAAGACTTGTATCTTGATTGATGATATGATTGATACAGCTGGAACCATTTGCCACGCGGCAGATGCCCTGGCAGAAGCTGGTGCTGTTGAAGTCTATGCAAGCTGTACGCACCCAGTTCTTTCTGGTCCTGCTATGGACAATATCCAAAATTCAGCTATTAAGAAATTGGTTGTTTTGGATACCATCTATCTCCCAGAAGAGCGTTTGATTGACAAGATTGAGCAGATTTCGATTGCTCATCTACTGGGTGATGCTATTGTACGTATCCATGAAAAACGCCCACTTTCTCCACTTTTCAGTATTGAGAAAAAGATTTAATAACCAAGCCTGAGATAATTCTCAGGTTTTTTCGTCTCTTTTCCGAATAAATAGATAGTAGCAGTGAATCTAGTAAAGCTAGATTTAAAACTGTGGTATAATAAAAGGAGGAAAAGGATGATTCTAAGACATCCGGGCATCAGCCCAACCAATGATTTGGTTGCTAAGAAAATCTTTAGCAATCCAGAAATCACTTGTCAATTTATTCGCGATATGTTGGATTTACCAGCCAAAAATGTAACCATTTTGGAGGGGAGCAATATTCATGTCTTGCCATCCCTGCCTTACTCGGCTCAGGATTTCTATACCAGTATAGACGTCTTGGCGGAGTTGGATAATGGTACGCAAGTAATTATTGAAATTCAAGTTCATCATCAGAATTTTTTCATCAATCGCCTGTGGGCTTACCTGTGCAGTCAGGTCAATCAAAACCTAGAAAAAATTCGTCAACGAGAAGGTGATACACACCAGAGTTACAAACACATCGCACCAGTTTATGCTATTGCTATTGTGGACAGCAACTACTTCTCAGATGACTTGGCTTTTCATAGCTTTAGTATGCGCGAGAACACGACAGGTGAGGTCTTAACCATCACAAATAACGGTCAAGAACACCATCTAGTCAAGATGGCGTTCTTGGAATTAAAAAAATACAGAGAAACCAGCAAAGATAGCATTCGTAAGCCATGGTTGGAGTTTTTCGGTAACAAACCCTTTACCCAAGAACCCGAGCGAGCCATCAGCCAGGCAGACCAACTGCTGGACTACAAGAGCTGGTCCGAGGAGGACAGGAAAATGTTTAGTCAACTACGTATGCGCGAAGAACAAGCCTTGTTAGCACAGGACTATGCCCTGGAAACAGCTAGAGCAGAGGGGCTGGAACAAGGTATTGAACAAGGTTTAGAGCGTGGTCGTGCAGAGGGAATTGAAAAGGGGCGAGAAGAAGGTCTTGAACAAGGACTGGAGCGTGGGAAATTCTTTGCCTTCTTAGATATGGTTCGCCAAGGTCTTTTGCCTTCTGAAGTTGCTAGCGAGCAATTAGGCATGACTGTCTCTGAGTTTGAGGCACTATTGAAAGATTAAGACCATCACAAATAACGGTCATGAAAACCATCTAGTCAAGATAGCATTCTTGGAATTAAAAAATACAGAGAAACCAGCAAAGACGAGGTTCGCAAGCCCTAGTTGGAGTTTTTTGGGAACAAACCCTTTACCCAACAACCAGAGCGAGCCATCAGCCAAGCAGACCAACTGCTAGACTATAAGAGCTGGTCCGAGGAGGACAGGAAAATGTTTAGTCAACTACGTATGCGAGAAGAACAAGCCTTGTTAGCACAGGACTATGCTTTGGAAACAGCTAGGGCGGAAGGTATTGAACAAGGTTTAGAACGTGGGAAAGTTGAAGGAAGAGTCTTTGCTTTCTTAGATATGGTTCGCCAAGGTCTCCTGACTTCCGAGGTTGCCGGCCAGCAGTTGGGCATGACGGTCGCTGAGTTTGAGGCCTTGCTATAAGGTCACATTTTAAATAGTAGAAAGTTGATGAAATGGCAAGTTCTTATCAAAAAACTTGCCATTTTTACTTGACATTTAGAAGTGTTTATAAGATAATACCATAGACGTGAGTTCTGTCCAACTGTCTATGTGGATTAGATATGAATGATTATACTCAAGGGTCAAAAGTTTGTGAGATTTTCACTTGAATCTAGGATGTTTTAAGCGTATTCACTCTTAAAAAGTTGTTTTTTTCACCTTTTTTTCTAAAAATGGGTAAAAACTTTAAAAACTAGAAGAAAACCCTTGACAAATCCTGCAAATATTTATATACTGTATGGTAGTAAGATAGTCTTACGAAAAAATATATAATGAAAAATGAAGGAGATAAAACGATGAAAAAAGTTTTATTGACAAGCGCAGTCGCTCTTGCAGCATTTGGTGCTGTACAAGCAGTTTCAGCTGATTCACAAGCACAATACAGTAATGGTGTAGTACCAGAGGCTAACCAATATAAACCAGCAACTCCAGTTACAAACCCATACGCTGTAAGAAATCGTATCGGTAAAGATGGTAAAGTTTTACCAGATGTATTTGGAAATGGTACTCATGTTCGTGTACATGTTAAAGATATCCAAGGGAACCCTGTAGCAGGTGCTAAAGTAGCTGCTTTGGTATACGCAACAGTAGAAGACTTTGACAACTACAAAAAACCAGCTTTGATTGAAGCAGTTACTGATGCAGCAGGTGATGTTGAGTTTCCTCTTGCAAACGGTGGTTATGTAGTTTACCGTATTGATGAAGCTCCAAAAGGTTACTTTGTTCCTGCTAAACTTACAGTAGGTACTCTACTTGATGCAGAAGAAGTTGTACGTGAAGGTTCAGACATGTTCGTTACTGGTGAATTAGTAATTGAAAAAACTGATACTTACAATGTAGCTAAAGAAGAATGGGTACAAGAAGAAACTGGTTGGAAATACTATGCATCTAACAAAGCTGTAACTGGTTGGAAACAAGTTGACGGTAAATGGTTCTTCTTTAACGCTGAAGGCGTAATGCAAAAATGGTGGGTTAAAGATGGAAACACTTGGTACTACCTAAACGGAAACGGTGAAATGCAAACTGGTTGGTTGCAAGACGGTGGTAAATGGTACTACCTTGAAACATCAGGTGCTATGAAAGCTAGCCAATGGTTTGAAGTTGGTGGTAAATGGTACTACGTTGACGGTTCAGGTGCCCTTGCAGTTAACACTACTGTGGGTGGATACACTGTTAACGGAAACGGTGAATGGGTTAAATAATCTAGCTCAATAAAAAAGCAGGAGATTTCTTCTGCTTTTTATTTTTTCCATAAAAAGTTCA
The DNA here is from genome assembly GCF_047464965.1 of Streptococcus mitis. Classification (GTDB taxonomy): domain Bacteria; phylum Bacillota; class Bacilli; order Lactobacillales; family Streptococcaceae; genus Streptococcus; species Streptococcus mitis_DU. The sequence continues at coordinate 8,588 of NZ_JASHAT010000015.1, read as the reverse complement.
GTTTTTCTTAGAAATTTTTGTAAAAATAAGATACAATAAAGAGAAGCATAATAGCTAAATTTAAGAATGGAGAATCTTCACATGAAAAATAAAAAAGCTTTAGCTCTAGCTCTTGCTAGTGTTACAATGGCAAGTGCAGCAGTTTTGACAAGTTATTCTGCTACAACTGCTAGTTCAGTAAGTGCGGAAGAAGTTGTTTATAGAACTGAGTGGATCACAGTGATTAATGGTCGTTCACAAGAACGTAAAACAGTATTTTTTGAAGATGGGAATCAGCCGATCTCTAAACATTCGACAATTGAAGGCTTTGAATTTCAACGTGCCTATGTTGAAGGTGGAAGAAAATACTATTTGTTTGTTGAAAAAGGAACAAAAATAGAAGATTATGCAAATGATCCAGATGCTCCAGTGAGTGAGTTAAATACTCAGGGATATAAAACATCTGACAAGGACGTAAAATGGCGTGAGTCAGCAGGGAACCGTTATCTTTACTATAAAGGTAACCCAGTAAAAGGTTGGGCAAGTGTCGATGGTAAGACTTACTACTTTGATAGTGAAGGTGTTATGGCACGTGGTGTCATTGAAAACACATCTGAACGTTACTATCTAGACGGACAAGGTGTTAAGAAAACTGGTTTCATTAAAGTAGGAGAAAAAACCTATTATTTTGTATCAGATGGAGCTCGTAAGACAGAGATTATCTCTGAAAATGGAAAAACTTATTTTGTCAAAGATGGTGTTGTGACAACTGGAGCTCATAAGGTAGGTGCTAAATGGTATTTCTTTGCTGAAGATGGTACAACCAAGTCAGGTATTGTAAAAGACAGTGCTGGTAAATGGTATTACATCACAGCAGAAGGTGAACGTAAGACTGGTCTTATCAAGGATGCTGGAGATAAGTATTACTATGTTACTGAGGAAGGTGAGCGTAAGTTCGGTGAAATCACTGTTGATGGTAAAACGTACTTTTTGACAGATGATTCTGATACTAAAGCTGGCTGGAACAAAGTTGACAATCATTGGGTTTATGTTAATAAAGAAGGTAAACGTCAAACTGGTTGGCTTAAAGACGGTGGTAAATGGTACTACTTTAATGCTGAAGGCGTGATGCAAAAATGGTGGATCAAAGATGGTAACAAATGGTACTATCTAAATGGTTCAGGTGAAATGCAAACTGGCTGGTTGCAAGATGGTGGTACTTGGTACTACCTAAATAGCTCAGGTGCTATGGAAACTGGCTGGGCTAAAGTTGGTGGTGCTTGGTACTACCTTAAAGGCTCAGGTGCTATGGTAACTGGTTGGTTCCAAGTGGGTGGTAAATGGTACTATGCTTATAGCTCAGGTGCACTTGCAGTAAGCACTACAGTTGATGGTTATTACGTAAACGCCAACGGTGAGTGGGTATAAAAATAGGAGGAGAGTGGTTTTTCAACTGCTCTCTTTTTACATTTAAATATTTCTACACTTTTTATGTTTTTTATTGCATTTATTATAGGAAAGGGATATAATTTAGATAAATTTATTATCTTAATACAGGAGGATTTTCCTATGAGAAAAACAGTAACAGGTATTTTGCTAGCAACTTCTGTACTAGCAATGGCGACAGTCCAACAAGTCCAAGCTGCTGAATCAGGAGCGACAAGTGCGTTGACAACTTCTACAGTTAAAGAAGTACACTATGTAGCATTTCAAAATGGTAGACTTGTTGATATCAAAGCCGCATTGACAGGATCTGCTGTAACAGATGCATCTATTAAGGATCAGCCTAAAATTGAGAACTATAAATATACTACTAGTGAAGAAATGGATGGTATACTATATCATACATATGCTCCAGCTGATACAACTGCTACAACAGGTAATAGTAATAGTTCTTCTGCTCAAAGCAATCCTTATCATGGTGGAAATACGGCTGCTACAACGAATACAAATACAAACAACAATCAAAATACTACAACAACTAGTGGGAATTCAGCAGTCAAGGAAGTTCGTTTTGTAGTTTATAAAGAGGGTAGTAGCGATCCAGTAAATATTAAGGATCCGCGTAAAGGATCTGAAGCATCAGATACAAGTCATCCAACTATTGCCAACTATGAGTATGTTACTGGTAACTTAAAAGATGGTATTCTTTATCATGTCTATCGTTCAAACACAGCTACTAATGCTGGTAACAACAACCAAAATCAATCTACAACAACAAGTGGCGGTCAGTTCAAAACAGAGAACGGAAAAGTCTACTATATCAAGGATGGCAAAAAGGTTAGTGGTTGGCAAAAAATCGATGATAAGACTTACTACTTTGAAGCTGATGGTGCTATGAAGAAAGGTCTATTGACTGCAGGTGATAAGCAATACTATCTAGATGAAAAAGATGGTGTTAAAAAGCTAGGCTTTGTAAAAGTTGCTGACAAGACTTATTATTTTGTAGAAGATGGTGAGAAGAAAACTGGTTTTGTTAAAATCGATGATAAAACTTACTATGTCAAAGAAGGTGTCCGTTTAACGGGTGATATTACTGTTGATGGGAAACATTATTTCTTGGATGAGGAAGGTGTCCTTAAACAAGGGATTGTTGTGATTGATGGTAAAAAATTCTTCATTGACAGCGAAGGAAATCGTCAGGCTGGATGGAAGAAGGTTGAGGGTGACTGGTATTATTTCTCTAAAGAAGATGGAATGAAGACTGGTTGGCTGAAAGATGGTGGTAAATGGTATCACTTTAATGCTGCTGGCGTGATGCAAAAATGGTGGTTTAAAGAAGGTGACACTTGGTACTACTTAAATGGTTCAGGCGAAATGCAAACTGGTTGGTTGCAAGATGGTGGCACATGGTATTATCTAAATGGTTCAGGTGCAATGAAAGCTAGCCAATGGTTCCAAGTAGGTGGAACATGGTACTACCTTGATAATTCGGGTGCTATGAAAACTGGTTGGTTGAAACAAGGTGGTAGTTGGTATTATCTTGATGACTCAGGCGCTATGAAGACTGGTTGGTTCCAAGTAGATGGCAAATGGTACTATGCTTATAGTTCAGGAGCTCTTGCTGTCAGCACTACAATCAATGGTTACACAGTAAATGCCAACGGTGAGTGGGTTTAAAAAGTGTAAAATTTACCATAGAAAATGTAAATAATGAAAAGAAAACAAAAAGAAAGCTTATAAAATGAGCTTTCTTTTTTTGTTGTAATAGGTATATTTGAAAATCTATATAAGAATATAATTGAATATATAAAATAAGTTATTATTTGATTATTTTATTTGAAAGCGTTATAATAAATTCAAATATAATTTCAAAAAAGGGGTTTCAAAAATGGATAAAAAGAAAATGATTTTAACTAGCTTGGCTAGTGTGGCTGTTTTGGGATCAGGTTTTCTTGCATCTAATCCTTCAACTGTAAAAGCTGAAGATGTGCAACCTACTGCAACACAACCAGCTACTACGGATACTAAAGAGGCTTTAAAAGCTGCTTTTGAAAAAATGGAAAAAGCTGTTGAAGATAATATTAACAAAGACGACAGCATTAAAGCAGAAGATAAGGCGAAAGCTATTGAGGAAGCAAAAGCTGAAATCGGTAAGGAAGATATCTTAAAGGCTATCGAAAATGGTGATTTGGATGCTGAAGATGTTGCAAAAGAGTTAGAAGATGACTTTAATAAAGCTGGTGTGACTAATCCAACTGTACAACCAGCTCCAGGTGCTGAGTTGGTTCGTAATGAATCAGGTGAAGTTACAGAAGCTAAGCCAGTTAATGGTGGAATTGATGCTGATAGTCAGGATAAAATCAATAAGCGTTTGGATGAAGAAAAGACAGATGCTAAGGATGCTGGCGAACGTGTAGAAGCTGCGAAAAATGATGTTGAAGAAGCAAAAGCTATTGTAGAAGCAGCAAAAGCAGCGAAAGAAAAAGCTCAAAAAGAACTTGATAGCTATGCTGACGCTGATGGTGAACAAGCAGACCAATATAGAGAAGCTGCTCAAAAGGATCTTGATGCTGCAGATAAAGCTCTAGAAGCAGCTCAAGCAGAACTTAAAGCGCGTGAAGCAGACTTGAAAGCTGAAGAAGCTAAATTGGATACAACAATTGAAGCTCTTCAAAACAAGGTCGCTGATTTGGAAAAAGAAGTTTCTAAATTAGAAGATAATCTTAAAGATGCGGAAGCAAATGGTTCTGAAGATTATATTAAAGAAGGGCTTCAGAAAGAATTAGATGCTAAAAGAGCGGAATTGGAGAAAGCTGAAGCAGATCTAGAAGCAGCTCTTAAAGGTTTGGAACCAGAAGCTTCTAATGGGGACGCTGCCATTCTTGACAAACCAGAATATACAGAACCTCAAACAGAGCCTCAAAAAGAATCAAACAAGACTCCAGACAGACCTGCAAAACCAGCTCCAGAATTCCCAATCCCAGCTAAGGTTGGAACACCAGGAAATCCAGCTCCAGCTGCTGAAACTCCTGCTCCAGTGTCAGAAACGCCAGCAGGCCCATCTGCTGATGCTCCAGCGGCACCAGCACCTGGAACAAATAGTCCAGCTTCAGAAGCTCCATCAGCCCCAGCCTCTGCAACTCCAGCTGTAGCAGGAACTAGCCAAGATAATACTTATCAAGCCCCAGCTGCAAAAGCTGAAGATAAGAAAGAACTTCCAAATACTGGTGGTAAAGATAATGTTGCAGTTGCATTCTTAGGATTCTTAGGATTACTTCTTGGATTCCTTCCGTTTGTGAAACGTAAAAACTAAATCATATGATGGTATAGATTTTAAGTAATTAAATCAAAGCAGGAGAGAAATCTCCTGTTTTTTTGTTTAAACTAGATTTTTTATGAAGATTTAAGATATTTGAATTGAATTCAAAATTATAATTTACTATATAAAATGAAAATAATGAAAAGAAAGAGAAAGAAAGCTAGTAAAATATGCTTTATTTTCTTTGGAATTTTCCATATTTTTGAAATATAACATATCAATAATAAAGGATATAGAATATAACGTATCCCTTGATTTCACTTGAAAAAAGGTTTATAATGTACATAAATATGATTCTTAAAAAGAGGTACACAGGATGAACAAAAAGAAAATGATTTTAACTAGCTTAGCAAGTGTTGCTGTTTTGGGGGCAGCTTTTGTTGCATCTCAACCGTCAGTCGTGAAAGCTGCAGAGGAGCCTAATACAACTTCTGCTCAACCAGCTGGAGCTCCTGCAACTCCTAAATCAGAAGTGACAAGTCCAGAAATTAAACAAGCTGAAGCTGACGCTAAAAAAGCTGAAGAAAAAGTTGCTGAAGCTCAAGCAAAAGTAGATACAACTACTCCTGTGGCTGATGAAGCAGCTAAAAAACTTGAAACTGAGAAAAAAGAAGCTGCTGATGCTGAAGCTGAAAAAACAGAAGCTGAAAAAGCTAAAAAAACTGCTGACGATGAATTAGCCGCAGCAAAAACAAAAGCAGCAGAAGCTGATGCTAAAGCAAAAGAAGAAGCGAAGAAAGAAGAAGACGCTAAAAAAGAAGAAGCTGATTCTAAAGAAGCATTAACCGAGGCTTTAAAACAATTACCTGATGATAACGAATTACTCGACAAAAAAGCAAAAGAGGAATTGTTGAAGGCTGTTGAATCTGGTGAATTAAAAGCTGGGGATATTCTTAAAGAATTAGCAGATGATAATGAAAAAGCTGAAGCTAATAAAGAAACTGAGAAAAAATTAAGAAATAAAGATCAAGCTAATGAAGCTAACGTTGCAACAACTCCAGCTGAAGAAGCTAAATCTAAAGATCAATTACCAGAAAACATTAAAGCTGGAATTGACAAAGCTGAAAAAGCAGATGCTGCTCGTCCAGCATCAGAAAAACTTCAAGATAAAGCTGATGATTTAGGTGAAAATGTTGATGAGCTTAAAGAAGATGCTGAAGCATTAAAAGCTGAAGAAGATAAAAAAGCGGAAGCTCTTAAAAAACAAGAAGATACATTAAAAGAAGCCAAAGAAGCTCTTAAAGCAGCTACAGATAACGGTTCTGATTCTGATATCGTTGCTTCATTGGACAAAGCTGTAAAAGCTATTGAAAAAGCTAAGGACGCTGCGCAAGATGCATTCGATAAAGCTGCTTCAGATACTAAAGTTGTTGCTGATGAACTAAACAAACTTACTGATGAGTACAACAAAACTCTAGAAGAAGTGAAAGCAGCTAAAGAAAAAGAAGCTAACGAGCCAGCTAAACCAGTAGAAGAAGAACCAGCTAAACCGGCAGAGAAAACAGAAGCTGAAAAAGCTGCTGAAGCTAAAGCAGAAGCGGATGCTAAAGTTACTGAATTGCAGAAAAAAGCAGACGAAGCTAAAACAAAAGCAGATGAAGCTACAGCTAAAGCTACTAAAGAAGCTGAAGATGTAACAGCTGCTCAAACTAAAAAAGATGAAGCCGATAAAGCTAAAGCTGACGCAGAAGCTGAATTAGCTAAAGCTAAAGAAGAAGCAGAAAAAGCAAAAGCAAAAGTTGAAGAACTTAAAAAAGAAGAAGCTGAAACTAGAACTGCTCTTAAAGATGCTTTAGATCAATTAGAAAAAGATATCGATGCTGATGCTAAGATTACAAATAAAGAAGAAGCTAAAAAAGCATTAGGTAAAGAAGATATTTTAGCTGCAGTTGAAAATGGTGATTTAAAAGCTGAGGATGTTCTTAAAGAATTAGAAAATCAAAATGCGACTGCTGAAGCTACTAAAGATCAAGATCCTCAAGCTGACGAAATCGGTGCTACAAAACAAGAAGGTAAAGCTCTATCTGAGCTTCCAGCTGCTGATAAAGAAAAATTAGACGCTGCTTACAACAAAGAAGCTTCTAAACCAATCGTTAAAAAACTTCAAGATATCGCTGATGATATCGCTGAAAAAATTGAAAAATTAACTAAAGTAGCTGATAAAGACAAAGCTGATGCTACTGAAAAAGCTAAAGCTGTAGAAGAAAAAAATGCTGCATTAGATAAACAAAAAGAAACTTTAGAAAAAGCTAAAACAGCTCTTGAGACAGCTAAGAAAAACAAAGCTGACCAAGCTATCCAAGATGGATTACAAGAAGCTGTAACTAAACTAGAGGCTGCTGTTGCTACTGCTAAAACTGCTGCTGATGAAGCTCAAGCTAAATTTGACGAAGTTAACGAAGCAGTAAAAGCTTATAAAGATGCAATCGATGAACTAACTGACGATTACAACGCAACTTTAGGTTATATCGAAAACTTAAAAGAAGTTCCTAAAGGTGAAGAACCTAAAGACTTCGCAGGTGGAGTAAATGATGATGAAGCACCAACTGGCGACGCTAAACAACCTGATGAGGTTCCAACTGTTCCAAATGCTCCTGAATTCAATGGTGGGGTAAACCCTGCTGAAGCTGCTACTGCTGAAGAAAAACCTGAGTTCAATGGCGGAGTAAACGCTGCTGAAGCTGCTACTACTGAAGAAAAACCTGAGTTCAACGGTGGTGTAAACGATGAAGAAGCGCCTACAACTGAAAATACTCCTGAGTTCAATGGTGGTGTAAATGATGATAACGCTACTACTCAACCTAATAATCCAGAATTTAACGGCGGAGTGAATGATACAACACCTCCAACTGAGCCATCTAAACCAGAAGGTGAAGCACCTAAAACAGCTAAACCAGAAACTTCAAATGGTGATGCTCTTGTACAACCTGAACTTCCTGAATTTGGTGCAAACAATCCTGAAATCAAAAAAATCTTAGACGAAATCGCTAAAGTCAAAGAGCAAATCAAAGACAGCGAAGAAAATGAAGGTGTTGAAGATTACTATAAAGAAGGATTAAAAGATCGTTTATCAGATTTAGAAGATGCGTTTGATATTTTAACTAAGAATCTTCCTGCAGTAAATGAAGTACCAGAATTTAATGAACCATTGACAGGGCATTTTGATATTGCAGATTTAGGAAATCCTAATGCTGAAGCAATAGAAGAAGGGGAAGTTGGAGAAAGTAAACCAAAAGAAATTAAAGGTTATAAATTTGTTAGAACAGTTAAAGATGGTAACGTAACTAAACATTACTACCAAAAATTAAACACTCCAGCGACATCTGGTACACCAGCGGTGACACCTGGAAATCCACCGCGTGAAAATTCTAATGCTACAGCTGTAAATGAACCTGCACTTGTACCAACTACACCAGCTGCACCTGGAACAGATGCTTCATCTACACCAACAACTCCTAGAACGGATGCTCCAGCTATGCCAACAGCTGAAACACCGACAACTCCTGCGGTTACACCAACTGTAGCAGGTACTAACAAAGACAATACTTATCAAGCCCCAGCTGCAAAAGCTGAAGATAAGAAAGAACTTCCAAATACTGGTGGTAAAGATAATGTTGCAATTGCATCATTAGGATTCCTTGGATTGCTCCTTGGTGCCCTTCCATTTGTGAAACGCAAAAACTAATTAGTTGAAGATATAAAAGAGAAGGATTTATGACCGGCTCTTTGTCAACTGTAGTGGGTTGAAGAAAAGCTAAGATCGAGAAAGGACACATTTCGTCCTTTCTTTTTTGATATTGAGAGCGATAAAAATCCGTTTTTTGAAGTTTTCAAAGTTCCGAAAACC
>NZ_JASHAT010000014.1:0-36699 GCF_047464965.1 Streptococcus mitis | reverse complement strand
ACGTATCATCATTAGTTGTCCAGTCTTGGAAGTCGATATGACCTGTTACCAAGTTGACATTGCTCCAACGTTTGAAATTCAGTGTTTCAACCACATCATCCTTAGCCTTGCTTCCATCTTCGTAAACGTAATGGATGGTGCGGCTAACACTTTCCTTGTTATCCAAGTTTTCAACTGTTCCTGGCCAATGTGGGCTATCTGGTTGTCCTGGATTGACTGGGGTGTTTGGTTGTGGAGTTGGGTTATCTGGGTTAACCGGTTCGACACGTTCTGAAAGGGTTACAGTGTAGACTTGGTCACGTGCTGTATCGTAGTCATAAACCTTCGCACCACCTGATGTGAATTCATCACTAACAAGCTTGTAACCTTGTTTCTTAAATTCATTGATTTGACTTGTAGTGCTGTAGGCAATGGCTTCACCTGACTTACCTGTCACTTCATCTGTTGTGAGAACGCGGTTACCGTTAGTACTTACATAACGGATAACAGCTTTTTGATTTTCTTTTTCAATGACTACATTAGAATCTTTACCAACAGCATCTAAATCACTATCATCGTTTGGATCAATAGTTTTAGTTTCTGCATCATATCCGCGAATAGATTGGTTGTCACTAATTTTCCAACCAACTGGTGCTTGAGGAATTTCAGTAACATCTGCTCTTGTTGTGTCATTAAAATCGTTTTTATATTGTCGACGAATAGCATCTTCTTTATTCTCGACTACCTCACCATTTGAATTGATGTAATGTCCATCTTTGTCAACTAAATTGATATAACCTAAGTCTTTATACCAAACGTTGACAACTGTTTCATTTATATAGTCTGGGTTAACTGTTAACTCATCAACACTCTTGGCATCTGCGTAGAAACCTGGATTGACCGGTGTCATAACTTTCTTGAAAGTATAATCCAAATCTCCGATAGCACGTTTCCGACGACGCGAACTACCTTGTGCTGCATGAGCCTCAATAGCACTCTTTAATCTCAAGCTCGCTTCTTGATCTAACGGAATATTCCATCCGCCTTTTATATTTGCCTTTGCATCTTCAACTCGAAGTCCCTTTACAGGTTTTAAGGCAGTTTTATCTTTTTCTACTGACTCTTTATCTACTTCAGAAGTTTTTTCAGCCACCTTTGATTCTGTATTTTTCTTTTCAGCAGATTCAATTTTGCTCACTACTTCAATTTTATCAGCAACTTTAGTTGTAGTTGTCCCTCTAAGTTCCAAAGCGATAACTGCTGCTTGAAGATCAGACTCAGCTTGAGATAATTCTGACTCTGCCACATCTGCTTTATTTAATAATCCTTTAGCAGATTGGATACTAGTTTGAAGGCGTTTTACACTGTCTTCAGTGTATAACTTAAGCTCCAATTTTTCTGCGCGCGAAAGAGCCGTTAACAATTTTGACTTGTCAACAGCATCTTGCTGCTTTACTTCCTCTTTTTTATCTTTTGCTTCTTCAACTTTTTCTGCTGGTTTAGTAGCTTCTTCAGTTTTAGCTGGAGTCGTTTCTACTGGATTAGCTACAGTTGGAGCTGCATAGGTTGTTTCTTTTTTAGGTGTAGCAACTTCTGCTGGTTTTGTAGCTTCTTCTACCTTATCAACAGAAACACTGTTAGTAGCTTCTGGGTTATGTTCCTCTGCTTGTACTGCTTGCGCATTGGCAGCAGTTCCCAAGACTAAGGCTGTCCCGAGCAAGACACTAGCTGCACCAAAGTGATACTTACGAATAGAGTATCGTTGTTGCATGCTATACCAGTCAAATGATTTCTTATGTGAATGTTTCATTTTGAACTCCTAGATAATATTTTATAATTCCCACTCTACAACTATTTGATATATAAATCAATATTTTCTATACAATTAATATATTCTCTTTTTGTACCTAAAAGCCACTTATATTATTCTAATTTTTCTGACTAATTCAGACGCTTTTTCTACTCCGACATTTTTGTACACTTTAGACAATAATATGATATAATGAAAATAGGAGGAAAATACCTATATGCGTAACCTTTTATCTACGAAAGATCAGCGACAATTACGTTTAATGGAAACCCTAATCCAACATCGTGATTGGATGAAATTACATGAACTTGCCGACGAATTAGGATGTACTGAACGAATCTTAAAAAGTGATTTAAATGAATTGCGTGCTGCCTTTCCAACTATCGATATCCAGTCTTCTGTTAACGGAATTATGATAGATTTAGAAGTTAATACTAGCGTTGAAGATATTTATCAATATTTTCTTGCTCATTCTCAATCTTTTCGATTACTAGAGTATCTGTTTTTTAATGAGGGCCTACCTATTTATCGAACAATAGAAAATCTTCACTCTAGTAATGCCAACCTCTATCGATTGGGCAGAAATATTACAAAAACTCTGTCAACTCAATTCCAAATTGAACTATCATTTACTCCATCCGAAATACGTGGGAATGAAATCGATATTCGCTATTTTTTTGCCCAATATTTTTCTGAGCGCTATTATTTTCTAGACTGGCCTTTTCCTGACCTTCCTGAAGAGGATTTAACAGAGTTCACTGACTTCTTCTATAAGATCACGAATTATCCAATGCGATTTTCAATCTATAGAATGTACAAATTGATGATAGCCATCAGTATTTACCGCATTAAAAACGGTCATTTCATCGACTTACCAAATCATTTCTACGATGAATACTACCCTCTTTTGATGAGTATTCCAAACTTTGAGGAGATACTTGTTCATTTTTCTGAAAAACTGGGACTGGAAATCACCCCAGATATCATTGCCCAAATTTTTATATCCTTTATTCAAGACAATCTTTTCTTAGATCCTCAAGAATTCTTCAACTCTTTAGAAGAAAACAGTGAAGCAAGATACTCTTACCAATTACTTAGTCAAATATTAGAACGCCTAGCAAAACAATATAAGATTACTTTTACTAACCACGATGAGCTGATTTGGCATTTACACAACACTGCTTTCTTTGAAAGACAGGAAATCTTTTCTACCCCAATCTTATTTGAACAAAAAGCATTGACGATTAAAAAATTTGAAGTTTACTTCCCAGACTTTATGGAAAGTGCTCGTCAAGAACTGGCACAATATCGTCAGGAAATTGGACAGCATGACCATCCTGAACAGTTGGAACACTTGATGTACACCCTCTTCACCCATGCAGAAAATATCACTACTCAATTATTAGCCAATCGACCTCCTATCAAGGTGTTGATTATCAGTAACTTTGACCATGCCCTATCCCTTACCTTGATGGATATGCTTTCCTATTACTGTAATAATCGTTTTACTTTCGATACTTGGGATGAATTGGAAACGAGTCCTGAGATTTTAAATCAGACAGGTTATGATATCATCGTGTCTAATTTCTATATTCCAGGAATTACCAAGGAGTTTATTTGTCAAAATCATCTGTCAATAATGGATTTGGTTAATCATCTTAATACTTTATCAAATGAGATTCATTTGTCCAATACTTTATAAGCTAGAAAAAAGTCAGCATAATCCTGCTGACTTTTTCTCTTATCTGATTTCTAAACTTCCTTAACAAAAACCAATTCCTGTGGTTGGGACAAATCTTCTCGGTAGGCAAATCCGGCAAAGTTCAAGCGACGTGCTTCCTCCACAGTTTGTACTTGATTTTCTATTAGAGATGTTAGGAAGGCACCACGCGCTTTCTTGGAAATGGTTGAGTGAATCTTCAGCTGACCACCTCTATCCTCCATGAATTTGAAGGTCACCATTTTTTCTCTGATTTCCTTAGAAAACACAGTCTCAAACTCGGACGACAAGAGAGAAAAAATCATTTCTTCCTGCTTCACAGCTTCATCATAGGCTGCCTTCCAATGGCTCTTCAAAGTCTTACCAGCGACTTTTAACTTCATCAAAAAGTCCAAACGGTGAGGGGCTATGGGTGACAAGGCTGGTACGACTCCGTACAAAGCCGAAGTAATAAAGACATGATTTTCAAGATAGGCCTGTTCTGCATCGTTCAGTTTGTCTCGCTTGATGTGGCGGTACATCAGCCCATCAAAAAGTTTCAAGGCTGGGTAGTGTTGAGCAGTCTGCCTTTTCAAAACTTGGATATTTTGAAATTCTTCCGCCGCTTTCTCAGCTGATACCTTGTAAAAACTCTCCAATTGACTAGCAGAATAGAGAGCCAAGGCATCCAGCACAGCCTGACCTTCTGGTTTTAAAGGAGTGGCTTCAATACTTGGCAAATCTGTGTTCATTTCTTTTGCTGTTGGGATTAAAATTTTCATATTGATAGTGTAGCATATTTTTTAGCCACTACCAAGAAATTCATCTGAAAAACCTCGGTTTGACCGAGGCTTCTCTATTTATTTTGGCCATCCTAACCAGACAGCCACGAGAACAAGGGCTAGGCCAGCTAAACTTGTTAAGATAGATAAGAATTTATCTTTTTTCTCCTTGAACTGAGAAAAACCTATCTTCAAAGCGAGCAGTCCGAGTAACATTGAAACAACCATCACATAAAAACCCATTTGTTGTCCTCCATTAGTATTAATTTATCTTATCATAACATATACTTTTTAAAGAAAGCTGTTTTATACTCAATGAAAATCAAAGAGCAAACTAGGAAACTAGCCGCAGGTTGCTCAAAGCACAGCTTTGAGGTTGCAGATAAAGTTGACGTGGTTTGAAGAGATTTTCGAAGAGTATTACTGAACTTTAAAGGTCTTAAGATAGTTGTCTTTTCCTACTTGACCTTCGAAGGTTTTACCATTTTCAAGGTAAGGGAGGTCATCTGATACAGAGGCCTTGACCTTGTATATCTTGCCATCAACTTTAAAGAAGTAGACGGTGTCTCCTTTGATAACAGCTGATTTGAGGTCTGCTACCACACCCTTGATGCTTTCTGTTGTTGCATTATCAATTTCAAGGTCGTTTTTATTGGCGTACTTGCTGAGTAGCTCTTCCACTGTCGTAGCTACGATAACGTTTTGGTACTCGACTGAGTCTACCAAAGCATACTCTTTGACCAAGCCAGCATTGTCCTTCAAGCCCATGATGTAGAGAGGCTTGTCATTAAGGTTGATGAGGATTGGGAAGGTCGCCTTGTAGGATTTCTCCTGAACAGCACCTTCGGCTGATTCACGGGCTGATTCTTCGGTCGCAGAAGCCAAGCTGTACTTAGTGATTTCTCCTGTTCGCATATTTTCAAGAATGAAACCAAGATTACTTTCATCTGCATTGGCCGACGTCACGCCTGTGTAGAGATAGATGTCATTCCCGATAGACAAGTAATTATAGCCCTTGGTAGTCTGGGTCACGTTTTTCTTGGAAATCATAGCATTCCAGAAACCGTCCTTGTACTTACCGTTGTAGTTAATTTGCTCAATAGTTTCCTCAGCTGGATAAACCCTGTCCACCCATTCTGGAACATCTGCCAAGCTGTATTCCTTGGTTTCTCCATTTGTGGCATCCAAGATAATGACTGAAACAGGACGAGGAACCGCAAGTCCAAATTGCTTTTGGTAAACCGTTGCTACATAGAAAGGATTTCCCTCATCGTCCACCTCAAAAGATGGAGCCTTGAAGATTTTAGTTGGGTACTTCAAGCGTAGGTGACGCTTGACATCACGGTTAAAATACTCCGAGTCAGAATACTTGATTGGTGTCTTCAAGTCCACCAAGTCCGCATTACCGGTTACCATGTCCACCTTGATATACTCGCCGATTCCCTTAGCCTGATTATTAAACCACTTGATAGGGTCTGCATATTCTAAGGGTGTAACCCGATAAGGCTTCCCATCAATCGTCAATTGGGTATAGGTGTCTGCCGCTACGTACTGCGACACCTTATCCGTTAGGGAACCCAAGTAGCGGTCACCAATTTTTTCAGCAGTACTTCTATCTAAAATAGGAACCTTACTGGTGTCAGTCTTAGGAAATTCAGTAAAGTCTTTTTCAGTAACCGTGACTACATTGGCATAATTCTTAGCCTGAAAAATGCTAGAAGTCACCAAGGAAACCAAAGCTGCCAAGAGAAGAATTCCTCCAATAGAAGCTAAAAGGATTTTCCCTAACCGATTGATTTTGAAACCCTCTAGATTTAAGGCAGCTTCTGCCTTGCCGTGGCGCACATGAACCGTTTTGACTAAATTGATTCCCTTGCCAAAGCCAAATAAGACTGCCACAACCAGCAAATGCCCACAGAGGAAAAAGAGAAATTCCCAGCTGGTCAGGTTAAGAGGCGGTAAAAAGATATACCAGGTCGTTGCGATAAAAATAAGTTCGAAGACTATTCGTTTCATTTGCTTTCCTCCTAAATGATTCGTCCTTCCAAGTGATCCAGTTCATGCTGGCAAATCTGGGCTGGGAAACCTGTCAAAGTAATGATCTGTTCCTGCCACTTGCTGTCACGATAGGAAACCCTTATGGTTTCATAACGCTTAGTAGGTCTCACACCTGTCAATGACAAACAACCTTCCTCTGTCTCATAAGGTCCTTCAAAGGACAGGAGCACAGGGTTAAACATGAGCACGGGAACCAATCCCAGATTAAAGATAATCACGCGCTTCTGCACCCCAATCATATTGGCAGCCAGCCCAACACAGGTCTCACGATTTGCCAAGAGCGTATCCTGTAAATCTCTGGCAAGATACAGATCTTCCTGACTTGCCGGCTGAGACACCTGAGATAAAAACAAAATATCCTTTACAATTTTCTTCTCCACTTCCTCACACTCCACTTACTTTTTACTATATTATAGCAATTATAGCACAAAAGCCGATAACTGCAAGCCCTTTCCCTAAACTGTAGCAAAAAGCCATCCGAAGATGACTTTTTTTCTATTTGTAAATTCTTAATCTTTTTTAACTTTAAACAATAGGACGCCAGATAGGGCTGATAAGAATCCGACTACTAGCAAAATAGAATCATGACTAGCTGTCTCTGGTAGTTTACCAGCTTCCTTTGTTTCACTTATTATTGGAGTTTCTGGGTGCTTTGGCTCCTCAGGCGCTGGACTTGCTGGAGTCTTTGGTTGCTCAGCAGTCGGAACTTCAGGTTGCTTGGGTTCCTTAGGGGATGGTTTTTCGGGAACCTTAGGTTGAGCAACAGCTGGAACTTCGGGGCGCTTTGGCTCCGCAGGTACTGGACTTGCTGGAGTTTTTGGTTGCTCAACAGTCGGCACTCCCGGCTGTTTAGGGTCCTCAGGTGTTGGTTTTTCAGGATTCTTAGGTTGATCTACCGTCGGTACTTCTGGGTGCTTTGGCTCCTCAGGGGTTGGAGCTTCTGGCGTCTTGGGTTGATCACCTCTTGGTGGTTCTGGCTCAGTAGCTTTCACAGGTAGATAATTGATTATTGTGTCTTTTGTAAAATCTTCTGGTACTTCAGGTAATAAGTAACCCAATTCTGGATGCGAAGAATCCTTCAACACCAAATCAGTAGCTGATGTCACAGCCTTATAACCTTTAAGATAAGGGATTGTTCCTAAACCTGGATTGCTAGCAAGACCTGCTTTAGCAGGATTACCATCTTGGTCATTGGGATATTGAATCAAAGCCACATTCTCATTTGCAGTTGGAGAAATGGCTATCCATTTTCCTAATTGTTTGTAGTAAACAGTTTCCCTAATTACAGGATCTGTTACTGCCACTGTTTTCTCTGCAACTGCTTCTTTATCTGCCACCAAGCCTTTTAGCAGTGGTGTCGCTACTTTAGATAGATTTGGTTGATCACTCGTCCAATCACGATAGTAAAGGTCTCCTCTTACAAAATCAACCTTGGCAACGCGTTTGAAATCAACTTGATCATTTCGATCTGCAACAACCTTATCATGTGTCACAAAATCTAGATAGGAAATGTTACGATCAATAGATTTTTTATTGACGATTTTAGAAACACTGGCAGGCCATAAAGGTGAATCTTGAACATCCTCATCAACTTTTTTATGAGCAGTTGGAATTCTATCTTCAGGATAAATAAATTCTAGGCGAGGGGTTAAAGCAACCTTAAATATTTGATCAGTCTTACTATCTTGGTCAAAATATTGTAAACCTCGATCATAATCACTTGATACAAGATCGTATCCTTGTCGCTTGTAGTCACTAATCGTTTTTAGCGTACTGTATTCAATAGGATAACCAGATTCCCCAGTAACTGTATCTTCCTTCAGTAGCTTGTTTTCACTGATATCCACATAGCTAATCTTGGCTGTTTGATTTTTAACATGCTCCTGTTTTATTTTCCAGTTAGAATAGGAAATTTCCTTAGTAACAAGATTAACAGTCGCATAGTGTTCAAAGGAAATACTTTGTTTTTTCTCAGCAAAAGCTTCTTTACCATTATTTTTATATTTAAATTTAATGGTTCTTTGAATCGTTCTCTCTAAAGGCCTTTCTTGATTGGTTCTGATCTTTTCAGCATCTGCAGGCCACTTAGGACTATCGACAACACCAGCTTCCACCTCTTCATTTGACTTAGGATTAGTCTGGTTTTGTAAGCTAATCACTTCATGTTTTGGAGTTAATTTAATAGTATACGTTTGCGGAGTCTTATCATCTTGAAACAGCTTCTTCGATTCATCCGTTTTCAAATAACCATCTTCAACCAATACATAGCCATTCCTTTTGAACTCACTAATTTTCTTTCTCGTATCGTAGTGAAGATCCTCTCCCACCTTACCAGTACGCTCATCTGAAAAAAGTTTTTTCCCTGTTGATTCATCAATATAATTAAATTCAACACGAGATTCCTTTTCAGTCACTTTAGGAGTATCTAAATGTTTTTCTTCAAAATGTTGCTCTTCTAAAGCAGTAGCTTCTTTTTCTGAACCCCCGACAGACTTATCCTTGTCTATGCTTTCGATAGAAGGTTTGTCTGTTTCTAAGATATGACTAGCTGCGAGCATTTCATCTGCAGATACACTCCCAACAGAGCCAGCTAAAAATCCTAAACCACAAGCCACAACAACTGAAGCAACACCCAAACTCAATTTACGGATAGAGTAAATACATTTTTTATTTCCCATGATTTCCCCCTAAGTTATTATTTACTATTCTTATACCTAATATTTTAGTAAGCGGCATTACATTTAACATCTCTTTTTTAAAGTTTTTTCTATTCTTTTTAAAGTTATTTAAAAAAGCCATCCGAAGATGACTTTTTTTAAATCGCATTCTTATCAAAACCGAGTTTACGTTGAACAAACTTAACGATTTCGACGATGATAATCATTGAGAAGCTTCCGCCTATAACGATTCCCCATTGTGACAAGTCTAGTTTGGTTACGTGGAAGATACCTTCAAGCGGTTCTACGACGATTGTTGCCATGAGAAGGATGAAGGATACCAAGATGGACCAGTTGAAGGTCTTAGACTTGAATGGGCCAACTGTCAAGATGGATTGGTAAACAGACTTGACATTGTAGGCATGGAAGAGCTGAATCAAACCAAGGGTTGCAAAGGCCATAGTTAGGGCATCTGCATGAATGGCATGATTGTCACCCACATGAACTGGGTAAGCAATCGCAAGACCATAAACACTCATAACAATAGCTGCTTGGAGTACACCTTGATAGATAATAGAACTCAAAACACCACCTGAGAAGAAGCTTGCCTTGCGTCCACGTGGTTTATGGTTCATGACACCAGGCTCAGCTGGCTCAACACCAAGAGCGATAGCTGGGAAGGTATCTGTTACCAAGTTAATCCACAAGAGATGAACTGGTTGCAAGACATCCCAACCAAACAAGGTTGATAGGAAGATGGTCAATACTTCAGCAGTGTTGGCAGAAAGTAGGTACTGAATCGTCTTTTGAATATTTGAGAAGACCTTACGTCCTTCTTCAACTGCAACGATAATAGTTGCAAAGTTATCATCTGCAAGAATCATGTCAGAAGCCCCCTTAGAAACCTCTGTACCAGTGATTCCCATACCGATACCGATATCGGCTGTTTTCAAAGCCGGAGCATCATTGACACCGTCACCTGTCATGGCAACGACCTTACCTTGTTTTTGCCAAGCCTTGACGATACGAACCTTGTGTTCTGGAGACACACGGGCATAAACAGAGTATTGACCAACGACTTTTTCAAAGTCTTCATCAGATAGTTCGTTGAGCTCAGCACCAGTTAAAACATGTCCTTCTGTATCATTTGCGTCAATGATTCCCAAACGTTTAGCAATAGCTTCTGCAGTGTCTTGATGGTCACCTGTGATCATGATTGGACGAATTCCCGCTTCCTTAGCCACACGAACAGCCTCAGCAGCTTCAGGACGTTCAGGGTCAATCATCCCAATCAAACCAGTAAAGATTAAATCATTTTCAAGCTCTTCAGAAATAAGGTTTTCTGGAATGCTGTCAATAATCTTATAAGCACCAGCAAGGACACGCAAGGCTTGGTGAGCCATTTCAGAGTTGTTTGTATGGATGAGATTTGCAACCTTCTCATCAATCGGAGCAATATCCCCAGCCTTATCACGAAGAACACAACGTTTCAAGAGTTGGTCTGGCGCACCTTTAACAGCTACGAGGAAGCGTCCATCTGCAAGTGGATGAACTGTTGACATGAGCTTACGTTCAGAATCAAATGGCAACTCAGCCACACGAGGATATTTCTCTAAAAATCCTTTGACATCGTAGCCCTTGTCCAAAGCATATTGGATAAAGGCTGTTTCGGTTGGATCACCAATCAAGTTTCCTTCCACATCAATTTTCGTATCATTGGCCAAGACAACTGAACGAAGCAGGGGCATTTCAAGACCTAGTTCAATGTCATCAGCTGAGTCATGTAGAACCGCATCGTAGAAGACTTTTTCGACGGTCATCTTGTTCATAGTCAGCGTACCAGTCTTGTCAGAAGCGATGATTTCTGTTGAACCAAGAGTTTCTACAGCTGGCAACTTACGAACGATAGAGTTTCTTTTAGCCAAAACTTGAGTACCGAGGGCAAGAACGATAGTTACGATAGCTGGGAGACCTTCTGGAATGGCTGCAACGGCAAGGGCAACAGAGGTCATCAACTCACCGAGTGGATTTTTCCCTTGAATGAAAACACCAACTACAAAAGTAACAAGGGCAATGACCAAAATTGCATAAGTCAAGACCTTAGAAAGGTTGTTCAAGTTTTGTTTAAGTGGTGTGTCTGTCTCATCTGCATCTTGGAGCATGCCAGCGATATGACCAACTTCCGTGTACATACCTGTATTGACAACAACTCCAAGACCACGACCATAAGTCACATTTGAGTTTTGGAAAGCCATATTGACACGATCACCAATACCAGCATCTGCAGCAAGCTCGACTGACAAGTCTTTTTCGACTGGCACAGACTCACCTGTAAGAGCTGCTTCTTCAATTTTAAGAGAGTTGGCTTCTAGTAAACGTAGGTCTGCTGGCACTACATCACCTGCTTCGAGGGCAACGATATCTCCAGGTACCAATTCTTTAGAGTCAATCTCCGCCATGTGACCATCGCGAAGAACGCGGGCAGCTGGACTTGACATAGATTTGAGGGCTTCGATGGCTTCTTCTGCTTTTCCTTCTTGGTAAACACCAAAGGCAGCATTGATGATAACCACAGCTAGGATGATAATAGCATCTGCGATATCTTCCCCACCAGAAGTCACGACTGACAAGATTGCTGCCGCAACTAGGATGATAATCATCAAATCCTTAAATTGCTCGATGAATTTGACCAGGATTGATCGTTTCTCTCCTTCTTCGAGTTCATTGTGGCCGAATTCAGCAAGGCGTTTTTCTGCCTCGCTTGATGACAAACCTTGCTCGGTCGCATCCACAGCCTTCAAGACCTCTTCAGGACTTTGAATGTAAAACGCTTGGCGTTTTTGTTCTTTTGACATGTGTCTCCTCCTTGACATTGTGTGCAAAACA
Source organism: Streptococcus mitis (assembly GCF_047464965.1). Taxonomy (GTDB): domain Bacteria; phylum Bacillota; class Bacilli; order Lactobacillales; family Streptococcaceae; genus Streptococcus; species Streptococcus mitis_DU. The sequence goes on along the minus strand of NZ_JASHAT010000014.1, from coordinate 24,828 downwards.
GACTCTCTTTTTCTCATCGTATCTTTTCACGATAAACAAAAAGAGACCTGTTAATCATAACAAGTCTCGCTGTTTAAGATAGGGCCGGAAAGCATACTCTTCAGTATAAAATTCGGAATGACGACACTATCACAGGTTTCTGCCAGCTACTCCCTTGAGTAGTACTATTATACCAAATTTTGAAAAGTTTTCAAAGAGTAAAAACTGCCTTATTTGAATTTTCCCTTGAAAACCAGTATAATGGTAGAATGCTATGTGACTAGAAAGGAAGTTGAATGAAGCAATCTATTTCAAATCTCAAGTTGGCGGAACGTGGTGCCATTATCAGTATTTCGACCTACCTGCTCTTGTCTGCAGCAAAATTGGCTACTGGACATCTCCTTCATTCATCCAGTTTGGTAGCCGATGGTTTTAACAACGTGTCCGACATCATTGGAAATGTAGCCCTCTTGATTGGGATTCGAATGGCGCGCCAACCTGCTGACCGAGACCACCGTTTTGGTCACTGGAAGATTGAGGATTTGGCTAGCTTGGTCACTTCTATCATCATGTTCTATGTTGGCTTTGATGTGCTGAGGGATACCATTCAAAAGATTATCAGTCGTGAAGAAACAGTCATTGATCCTCTTGGTGCCACTCTAGGAATCATTTCTGCAGCGATTATGTTTGTGGTTTATCTCTATAACACTCGCCTCAGTAAGAAATCCAACTCCAAAGCACTGAAGGCTGCCGCCCAGGACAATCTTTCTGATGCTGTCACCTCACTTGGTACTACCATTGCCATCCTGGCTAGCAGCTTTAATTATCCGATTGTGGATAAACTGGTTGCCATCGTCATCACTTTCTTTATCTTGAAAACTGCCTATGATATCTTTATCGAGTCTTCCTTTAGTCTTTCAGATGGTTTTGACGACCGTCTGCTTGAGGATTATCAAAAGGCCATCATGGAAATTCCCAAAATCAGCAAGGTTAAGTCTCAAAGAGGTCGTACCTACGGTAGCAATATCTACCTTGATATTACGCTAGAAATGAATCCTGACTTATCTGTTTTTGAAAGCCATGAAATTGCGGATCAGGTCGAGTCTATGCTGGAGGAACGTTTTGGAGTCTTTGATACCGATGTCCATATTGAGCCAGCACCTATCCCTGAGGATGAAATTTTAGACAATGTCTATAAAAAATTGCTGATGCGCGAACAATTGATTGATCAGGGAAATCAACTGGAAGAACTCTTGGCTGACGATTTTGTCTATATTCGTCAAGACGGAAATCAGATGGATAAAGAGGCCTATAAAGCCGAAAAAGACTTGAATTCAGCTATCAAGGATATCCAGATCACTTCCATCAGTCAGAAGACCAAACTCATCTGCTATGAGTTAGATGGTATCGTCCATACCAGTATCTGGCGTCGCCACGAAACTTGGCAAAATATCTTTCATCAAGAAACTAAAAAAGAATAGAGAAATCCTGTCATGAGACGGGATTTTTCTATTCTTCTAGCTATCAAAGTCACTTAGATACTCATAGCGTTCGTATTTTTCAAGGAGTGCTTCGTTTTTCTCATCTAGCTCTTTCTGAAGAGTAGCCAGTTTGCCAAAGTCAGAGCCGTTGGCCTGCATTTCCTCTTCAATAGCAGCGATACGGTTTTCCAAGGCTTCAATATCACCTTCAATACTTGCCCACTCCTGCTTTTCTTGGTAGGTCATGCGTTTCTTGTCTTCTCGAACCTTGACTACTTTCTCCTTTTCGGCCTTTTGCACCTGATTGACCAACTCTGTTTCAAAGGCTTTTTCATCAAGGTAATCGGTATAATGACCAAAAAAAGGACGAATCTTGCCATCCTCAAAAGCGAGAATCTTGGTCGCTACCTTATCCAAGAAATAGCGGTCGTGGCTAACTGTCAAAACAGGTCCTGCAAATCCTTGCAAGAAATTCTCCAAAACTGTCAAGGTCGCAATATCTAAGTCATTTGTCGGTTCGTCCAAGAGAAGAACATTTGGTTTTTCCAAGAGCAGTTTGAGGAGATAAAGACGTTTTTTCTCTCCCCCAGACAATTTCTCAATCAAGGTTCCATGCGTCGAACGTGGGAAAAGGAACTGCTCCAGCAACTCTGCAATCGAAGTCGTAGAACCACCACTGGTCTTGACCTCTTCTGCCACTTCCTGCAAGTAATTGATAACTCGCTTACTTTCATCCAAGCCCTCAATTTGTTGAGAAAAATAGGCGATGCGAACTGTTTCCCCAATCACAACTTGTCCTGCTGTCGGCTCAAGACTGCCAGCAATCAGGTTGAGCAGGGTTGATTTTCCAACACCGTTGTCCCCAACGATTCCAATACGATCTTTGGCCTGCACCAAGAGATTAAAATCTTGCAAAATAGGCTTGTTTTCATAGGCAAAGGAAACATCCTGAAACTCGATGACTTTTTTACCGATCCGACTGGTTTCAAAGTTTATGGTTAAGTCTGTCTCAGCAGCACCACCTGAAACTTCTTTCTTCAAGTCATGGAAACGATTGATACGAGCCTGCTGCTTGGTCGCACGCGCCTGCGGTTGTCTGCGCATCCAGGCCAATTCTTGCTTATAAAGTTGTTCCTTTTTATAAAGTAGAGCCACGTCGCGCTCATCCTGTTCCGCCTTTAGGCGAACATAGTCCTGGTAATTTCCCTGGTACTCGGTCAAACCTGCGCGATCCAACTCGAAAATACGTGTTGACAAAGCGTCTAGGAAATAACGATCGTGGGTGATAAAAAGGACGGTCTTCTTGGAATTTTTTAAAAAGAGGGTCAGCCACTCAATAGTCGCAATGTCCAGATGGTTGGTCGGCTCATCCAAAAGCAAAAGGTCGTGATTACCAAGTAAGACTTGTGCCAACTGGACCCGTCTTCTTAAACCACCTGACAATTCCCCAACAGGAGTAGATAAGTCCTGAATACCCAGTTTACTGAGAACCGTCTTAACCTGACTCTCAATTTCCCAAGCTTGGAGAGAGTCCATTTCAGCCATGACCCGTTCCAAACTCGCCTGCTTGTCCTCACTGTAGTTGAGCATAATCAACTCATACTCACGAATGAGCTGGATTTCCTTGAGATCGCTGGATAGGACTGTATCCAAGACCGTCTTGCTATCATCAAAATCAGGGTCCTGAGTCAAGTAACCAATCTGGTAATCATTTTTAGCTGAAAAAGGACTGACATCCCCATCAAAGCCAGAAACACCAGAAAGGACATCTAAAAGGGTGGTCTTGCCAGTCCCATTGACACCAATCAGACCGATTCTGTCTAGGTCATGGATGATAAAGGAAATATCCTTAAAAACGGTCTTATCACCGACGGATTTACTTAGTTTTTCAACGATAAAATCACTCATTTTTTCTCCCTCAAGTAAGCATGGATGGCTTGACGGTCATTTTCCAATTCTCCATCGACAATGGCATATTCAATCTCTGTTAAAATCTCTCCCAAGTCTGGGCCTGGTTGATAGCCATATTCCTTAATCAAAATGCCACCATTAATCTGAATTTCTTTCTTGTCATGAATGGTCAGACTCTGGTAGGTTTCTGTGATGACTTGTGGGTTGACTGGTTTTCCTTGAGCCTGACGAAGATTTTCAGCCTGTAAAAGCAAATCCAAGTCAAAGCGATAACAATCGCGCTTGCTCAATTCTCCCTTTTCACGCAAGGCCAAAATAGTCAGTAAATCCTGAACTTGCTTAGCAAACTGACGTGAGGTCTTCCAAGCCTTCAAAAATGGCTGCGCATTTTCAATCTCCAAAGCCCACAGTAAAGCCGCCCAGGCTTGTTCAGAGGATTCAAAAGTAAAATCAGTCTCTAAATCAAACAGTCTATTGAGCTTGTCCTGGCTAGCTGCCATATCAGGGAGATAGTCATAAGCTTGACTCTCAATCATGGAAGCCAAACCCCTTCTCCAAAATGGAGCCAGCAAGAGTTTATCAAACTCAACGAAGGTACGCTCCACAGAAATTTTCTCCAAAAGTGGCGTCAAGGTCTTCATTGCTTTAAACGTTTCTGTCTCAAGTTCAAAACCAAGACTGGCTTGAAAACGGAAACCACGCATAATCCGCAAAGCATCTTCGTTGAAACGCTCACTTGCCACTCCAACTGCTCGTAAGACTTGCTTTTCCAAATCTTCTAAACCATGAAACAAGTCAATGATTTCTCCTGTATCGTCCAAGGCAAAGGCGTTGACTGTGAAATCACGGCGTTTGAGGTCTTCTTCTAGCGAGCGCACAAAAGAGACCGCACTGGGTCTGCGATAGTCCACATAGACATCCTCTGTCCGAAAAGTAGTCACCTCATACTCCTCGTCCCCATCTAAGACCAAGACAGTTCCATGCTCGATTCCGATATCGGCTGTTCGCGGAAAAATCTGCTTGGTTTCTTCTGGATAAGAAGACGTCGCAATATCCACATCATGGATAGGACGATTGAGGAGGGCATCTCGAACAGAACCTCCAACAAAATAGGCCTCAAAACCTGCTTCTTTAATTTTTTCTAATACTGGTAAAGCCTTCTGAAATTCAGAAGGCATTTGCGTTAATCTCATAATAAGTGTTCTAATCCATAGACAAGCTCATGACGCTTGACAACTTCTTTAATTCCCAAATTCACCCCTGTCATGAAGGAGCTGCGATCATAGGAGTCATGACGGAGGGTCAATCCTTCTCCCTGATTGCCAAAGATGACTTCCTGATGGGCTACCAAGCCTGGCAAACGAACTGAGTGGATGCGCATGCCATCAAAGTCAGCACCACGAGCACCTGCAATCAATTCTTCCTCATCTGCTGCACCCTGCTGGATAGACTCTCGAACTTCTGCCATTAACTCAGCTGTTTTAATAGCAGTTCCACTCGGTGCATCCTTTTTCTTGTCATGATGAAGCTCGATAATCTCCACATTTGGGAAATATTTGGCAGCCTGCGTCGCAAATTGCATGAGTAAAACAGCACCTAAGGCAAAATTAGGAGCGATCAAGCCACCCAAATTTTGTTCACGAGAAAATGCTTTTAGTTCTGCAATTTCTTCACTAGTAAAGCCTGTCGTTCCAACCACTGGAGCAAAGCCATTTTCAAGAGCAAAGCGTGTATTTTCATAGGCAACAGTTGGAGTAGTAAAGTCTACCCAGACATCCGCTTCAAAGCCTGCTAAATCAGCCTTATCCTTGAAAACAGGAATACCCTGCCATTCTGATTCAGACTCAAAGGGATACAAAACTGCTACCAAGTCCAAGTCTGGATCAGCCAAGACCATCTGACAAGCAGCCTGGCCCATCCTTCCCTTAAAACCAGCAATAATTACTCGAATACTCATCTCTACTCCTGTCTAAGATACAAAACCTGCAAGAACACAAAGTGAAAATAGGAGTTCTGATCAAGGAGTATCTACTCCTTGGAAGACCTATCTTTTTCACACAGGATTCCAGGCGTGTTCAATTATCAAGATACAAAGGACCTTAGCTGCCCATGAAAAATAGGGGATGGCGCTGACTTTCCACAAAAGGCAAGACAGACATCTTTTTTCAAGAGGCAGGTAATCCGTGTTCAATTTCTAAGATACAAAGCCTGTAAGAACACAGAGTGAAAATAGGAGTTCTAATCAAGGAGTGTCTCCTCCCTCCTTGGAAGAACTATCTTTTTCACAGAGGGTTCCAGGCGTGTTCAATTATCAAGATACAAAGGGCCTTAGCTGCCCGTGAAAAATAGGGGATGGCGCTGACTTTCCACAAAAGGCAAGACAGACATCTTTTTTCAAGAGGCAGGTAGTCCGTGTTCAATTTCTAAGATACAAGCCTTCTTAACTAGTCTAGAAGTGCTAACTAAATCACTGGAATATAACCCAGAGCAATACTTCCTGCTCCTAGGTGTGTTCCAATGACACTACCAAATGTAGCAAGTGAAATATCCGTACCCACTTCAGAATCTAGCAAGTGCTGACGCAATTCTTCAGCCTTTTCAGGAGCATTCCCGTGAATGACAATGATACGGTATTGGCCTGAAGCTGTTGCTTCCTTGATAATCTCAATTAAACGCTTGGTTGCTTTCTTTTCAGTACGAACTTTTTCGTACACTTCAATCACACCTTGGTCATTAAAATAAAGAATCGGCTTAATGCTTAGCAGATTGCCCAAAATCGCAGCTCCATTTGAAAGGCGTCCCCCTTTAACCAAGTGGTCCAAGTCATCCACCATGATGAAAGCAGATGTGTGACTAATCTGAATAGCTAGCTTATCCTGAATAATGGCAAAGTCATCGCCCTGGTCTCGCCAGTTAAAGACACTTTCAACCATGATACCCAGAGGAGCACTTGTGATTAAAGTGTCTGGAAAAGCAATGGTTAAGCCCTCATAGTCATCCACCATATACTGGATATTTTGGTAAAAACCTGAAATTCCAGAAGATAGGAAAAGCCCTAAAGCATGGGTGTAACCTTGTTCTTTGAGCGAAGTTAGAATCTCATCTAACTTGGCAATACTTGGTTGACTGGTCTTAGGCAATTCAGAGGCCTGAGCCATTTTTTGGTAAAATTCCTCAGCAGTCAGATTGATACCTTCGACATACTCCTCACCATCAATATTAACAGGAATATCCAAGACAAATAAATCTTCTCTTTGCAAGGTATCTGCACTGAGATAGGCAGAGGAATCTGTGATAACAGCTAATTTCATATTAGAACTCCAAATTGATTCCTGGTAAGTCTAATGCAATCTCAGTTACTTCATAAGTCAAACGGTTGAGCATGTTCAAACATGGACGAGCCAAGGTTTCCACTTCTTCTTGGTTCAATTCACTTGGCTCGTTAACAATACGACCATCGATATGGTTCACCTGTGAAATGGTTCCACTGATGACAAATTTATCAAATACAATCATAAAACTCAAGACAACAATCAAGGAAGTCACTTGATTTTCTTGGTCATGTTGAATTAGTTGGAAGTTCACATCCACCTTAGTTTCAGGAGCTCCATTTTCATTTTCCCATTCAAAATTACGCGCATCAAAATGATACTGACTAACAAATTCTTGTTCACGTTTAAGATTCATGTCTTTCTCCCTTGGCTACAATATTATAAGCTATTGTACCATAATTTTTTATTTTCATCTAGTTTTCTAGGATTTAGTCAATCCCGATTTCAGCTCGAACTACATCTGCGATAGTATCAACATAGTAGTCCACTTCTTCTGTTGTAGGCGCTTCTGCCATAACACGCAAGAGGGGCTCTGTTCCACTTGGACGAACAAGGATACGCCCATTCCCTGCCATTTCTTCTTCCATCTTCTCGATGATGTCCTTGATAGCTGGCACTTCCATAGCCTTTTCCTTCATAGCATTTTCCACTCGGATATTGACTAATTTTTGTGGATAGATGGTTACTTCTGCTGCCAACTCTGACAGGCTCTTACCAGTTTCCTTCATGATTTTTGTCAATTGAACAGCAGATAATTGTCCATCACCTGTTGTATTGTAGTCCATCAAGATGACGTGACCAGACTGTTCACCACCAAGGTTGTAGCCTGATTTTCTCATTTCTTCAACAACGTAGCGGTCGCCAACTGCAGTGACTGCCTTGTTAATGCCTTCACGATCCAAGGCCTTGTGGAAACCAAGGTTAGACATAACAGTTGTCACGATTGTATTTTGAGCCAATTGTCCTTTTTCAGAAAGGTATTTCCCGATGATGTACATGATTTTATCACCATCAACGATCTCACCATTTTCATCAACAGCAATCAAGCGGTCACTGTCTCCGTCAAAGGCCAAACCAATCGCTGACCCGCTTTCTTTGACCACTTCTTGAAGGGCTTCTGGGTGGGTTGAACCAACATTAAGGTTGATGTTAAGACCGTCTGGTGTTTCCCCGATAACCGTCAATTGAGCGCCAAGATCTGCAAAGATTTGACGGGCACTAGTAGAAGCTGCCCCATTGGCCGTATCCAAGGCAACCTTCATTCCTTCAAGAGGAGTTCCAGTTGAAACAAGGTAGCCTTCATACTTACGCAAGCCTTCTGGATAATCTACCAAGGTTCCCAAGCCTTCAGCACTTGGACGAGGAAGAGTATCTTCCGCAGCATCTAGCAAGACTTCAATTTCTGCTTCTTTTTCATCGTCCAGTTTGAAGCCATCACAACCAAAGAACTTAATCCCATTATCAAGGGCTGGGTTGTGACTAGCAGAAATCATGACACCTGCACTGGCTCCTTCAGTTTTTACCAAGTAAGCTACTGCTGGTGTTGCAAGGACACCAAGTTTGTAGACGTGAATCCCCACAGAAAGGAGTCCCGCCACCAAGGCTGATTCTAGCATTTCTCCTGAAATACGTGTATCACGTCCTACAAAAACTTTCGGTGCTTCCGTTTCATGTTGACTGAGAACATAGCCTCCAAAACGTCCTAGTTTAAAGGCCAATTCTGGTGTTAATTCTACGTTAGCTTCTCCACGGACTCCATCAGTCCCAAAATATTTACCCATTTTTATAAAATCCTTTTCCTATTTTTAATTCGTTTTTGAACTAGTTGCTTTCGTTGATGAAGATGTCTCCGACGAACTGCTTGTTGTTGAATTTGATGTACTTGAACTTGGTGCTACTGGTTTTGTAGTCACCTTCATTGTTGTGTCGAACGGAGTAATAACTGCCGGTAAGACAACACCATTGCGATCGATTGCCTGCAAAGGTACTGAACCACTATAATTTCCTGTAATCCGTTCGCTAGTTGGTAAAAGCGCAATAATACGATCAATTTTAGCTAGTGTTTCTTGGTCAGTTGTGACAGAAACTCGTTCGTTTGACACGGTTACACTATCAATTTGTAGCTTGGAATCAATCTGGCTTTGGTCAACTTGTGGCACAACAATCATCCCATCTCGCTTAACCTTCTTCCCAACTTTCACTGTAATCTTTTGAGGCGTTGCCACAGCAGTCAATCCACTTGGAAGATTTTCAATATTCAAGGGAACTTCAATTGTTCCAACACTGGCATCCGTCAAATCAGCAGTTACCTTAAACTTACGAGTGCTCTCCTGCATTTCGCTGGCCAAGGTCACACGATTAGCTCCGGTTAATACCACTGAAACTTCTGATGCAAATCCACTAATAAAATACTGGTCAGCATCATAGTGAATATCGATAGGAACGTTCGTTATCGTATTGGTGTAGGTTTCTGATTTGACCTGCCTTGCGGTATTGCTATTTTGAAAGTTGGTTGACGTTGCATAAATGAATAAGACACAAGCAAAAAAGAGAGATGAAATGATATATAGACTATTTTTTCTCATATTTCCAACCTCCTAGCAAACGGTCCTTGAAACTGACTTTTTCCTCAACAGCTGGCAAAAGAATTGCTCGTAGCTCTGCTTCAAATTCTTCAATCGTCAAGTCGTGCTTGAAAACACCGTTATAGGTAATAGAAATGCCTCCTGTTTCCTCTGAGACGATGAAGGTCAAGGCATCGGATACTTCTGACAAACCGATAGCCGCCCGGTGTCTGGTCCCAAATTCCTTGGAAATCCCTGTGCTTTCTGTCAAGGGAAGATAGGCAGAGGTTACTGCTATTCGATTTTCTCTGATAATCACAGCACCATCGTGTAGGGGAGTGTTGGGGATAAAGATATTAATAAGGAGTTCAGCTGAAATATTGGCATCCAAAGGAATCCCTGTCGCAATGTATTCTTGTAAGGTCCGAACTCGTTGGATGGCAACCAGAGCACCAATCTTACGAGGACTCATATATTCAACCGACTTGACAAAGGCACGAATCATTTGCTCCTCTGCACTAATTTGAGCAGTAGAAAAGAAATCTGTCGCCCTTCCCAAGCGTTCCAAACCAGTCCGAATCTCTGGAGAGAAGATAACAACCGCAGCAATAACCCCATAGGTGATAATCTGATTAATCAACCAAGAAATCGTTGTTAAATCAAGGATATTGGCCACAACCTGGGCTAATACAAAGATCACGACCCCACGCACCAAAATCATAATCTTGGTGCCAGCTATCGCTTTTGTAAAACGATATAAAATATAGGCCACAATCAAAATATCAAACACATTGATGGCAATACTCCAAGGACTAGAAAACAAGCTAGTCCAATATTGCAGGTTGGATAATTGTTGAAAGTTCATCTGCTGTCTCCTCTCTGTCCAAACACGTTCCTTTCTATTATACCATTTTTCTGACATTTTTTTCCCTATCCTACTTCATTTTAAATTAAAGAAAAAATATGATAAAATAAACTGATACTCAATGAAAATCAAAGAGCAAACTAGGAAGCTAGCCGCAGGCTGTACTTGAGTACGGTAAGGCGACGCTGACGTGGTTTGAATTTGATTTTCGAAGAGTATGACTAGAAAAAACAAAGGAGAAACCATGTCTCAACTCTATGATATCACTATTGTAGGTGGCGGTCCTGTCGGGCTTTTTGCGGCCTTTTACGCCCACCTACGCCAAGCAAAGGTCCAAATCATCGATTCCCTTCCTCAACTAGGTGGACAGCCTGCTATTCTCTATCCTGAAAAGGAAATCCTAGACGTACCAGGTTTCCCAAACCTGACTGGAGAAGAGTTGACCAACCGCTTGATTGAACAGTTAAACGGCTTTGATACCCCTATTCATCTCAATGAAACGGTTCTTGAGATTGAAAAACAAGAAGAAGGCGTTGTAATTACAACTTCTAAAGGAAGTCACCTGTCTAAAACTGTTATCATCGCTATGGGGGGCGGTGCCTTCAAACCACGTCCTCTGGAACTAGAAGGCGTTGAAGACTATGAAAATATCCACTACCACGTTTCCAACATCCAGCAATATGCTGGTAAGAAAGTGACGATTCTTGGTGGAGGAGACTCGGCTGTGGATTGGGCTTTGGCTTTTGAAAAAATTGCACCAACTACCCTTGTTCACCGCAGAGATAATTTCCGCGCCTTGGAACACAGTGTCCAAGCTTTGCAGGAATCTTCTGTGATCATCAAGACACCATTCGTCCCTAGCCAACTCCTTGGAGATGGAAAAATACTCGATAAACTTGAAATCACAAAAGTCAAATCTGATGAAACAGAAACTATTGACCTAGACCACCTCTTTGTCAACTATGGTTTCAAATCTTCTGTTGGTAACCTTAAAAACTGGGGTCTGGACCTCAACCGTCACAAGATTATCGTCAATAGCAAGCAAGAATCTAGCCAAGCAGGTATCTATGCTATCGGTGACTGTTGCTACTATGACGGAAAAATTGATCTGATTGCGACAGGGCTTGGAGAAGCACCAACCGCTGTTAACAATGCCATTAACTACATCGACCCAGAACAAAAAGTACAACCAAAACACTCTACTAGTTTATAGAAAAAGAACCACGAGTCACATAGGATTCGTGGTTTTATAGTTCATCGGCTAATTTGTTAGCTCATATTTCCCCCTTCTTTAACAAAAATAAAAATGCCTATCAAACTGATAAAACATGTGATATAATAGGGACGGCACTAACAATACGCCTTGGAAAAGGAGGTATTACAGATGCTAGAACTTCTCAAAATAGTACTTATCGCAGTCATCGAGAGTATCATCTCATGGCTGGTGACTCGTTGGTTAGACGATCACTTCGACAAGTAACCTTCCTGGTTAGTGCTATCTAACCCAGAAAAAAATCCCCTCAGTATTGCAGTACCGAGGGGATTTCTGTTAGCACTAAAATGCTAGAACTTCTCAATTCCCCTTTATTATCTCACATACTCTATTTAATTGTCAAGAAAGAGGTGTTTTATATCTTTATAACTCATCGGCTATCTTATTGATTTTTCTGAGTCTGTGGTTAACACCACTTTTGGTCAGAGGAGTGCTGAGACTATCTGCTAACTGCTGGATAGAGTAATCTGGGTGCTGAATTCGCAACTGCGCTACCTCCTGCAAATCTACTGGTAGATTTTCTAGGCCCATGATATCTTTGATTTTGCTGATATTGTTGATAGTCTTCATGCTGGCAGAAACTGTCCGAGCAATATTCGCCGTTTCAGCATTATTAGCACGATTAAGGTCGTTACGGGTTTCTCGTAAAATCTTAACTCGCTCAAAATCATCACGCGCCTTCATGGCTCCGATGACAATCAAGAAGTCCATAATATCTTCGGCTCGCTGGAGATAGGTCACAGCTCCCTTCTTACGCTCAAGAACCTTAGCATCCAGTAAAAACTGCTGGAGAAGAGAGGCAATCCCTTGCGCGTGGTCCAAATAAACAGAACTGATTTCCAACTGGTACTTACCTGACTCAGGGTCACGAATGCTGCCATTTGCCAAGAAAGCGCCACAGAGATAGGCACGGCCTGCTTCCTCGTCTGATAAAATCGCCCCATCAATACCTGTTTCCAGACCAAAGAACGAGTCTGCCAAGTGCAAATCACTCAATAAGTCCTGCACCTTTTCATCTGTAAAAACGGTATAGACCCGATTCTTACGAAGATTGCTCCGTTGGTGGTGTCGGATTTCCGATTTGATTTCGTAGAAATGGAGAAAGGACTCATAGAGGTGCCGAGCCAGTTTGGCATTTTCTGTCACGACAGACAAGGTCAAGCCCGAAGTCGAAAGACCGATGCTACCAGACATCTTGATAATGGCAGATAATTCATGCCGGCTCAGATGGTGCTGACCTAGAATTTCTTCTTTTACTGCTACTGTGAAACTCATTTTCTCACCTTTATAATGCGCATCAACTCATCCACGATCAAATCTCCATCGTGGAAGGCACCCCCATTTTCCAGACGAAGGAAGTTGGATGAAATCACACGCGGAACTTGCTTACAAAGACCAGCAAAATCATGTTCCACCTGCACCAAGTATTCATCAAAACGGTTGGAATTCATGTATTCCTGAGGCACTTTTTCGATATTCACCAAGACAGTGTCGATAAAAGGTCGGCCAAGGTGACGATGCAAGACTTCCACATGGTCACTATCTGTAAAGTGTTCCGTCTCCCCACGTTGGGTCATGATATTGCAGACATAGGCGATTTCTGCCTTGGTTTCCAAAAGCGCCTGCCCGATTTCCTTAATCACGATATTGGGCAAAATCGAGGTAAAGAGAGAACCAGGTCCGAGGACAATCATGTCACTTTCAAGAATGGTCTGCACCACTCGACGGCTAGCCAGAGGCGTATCATCGTTAAGGGTATTGGTCACATAGACATGGTCAATCATGCCTGGATGGTCTGCAATATGACTCTCTCCAGCCACCTCTGTCCCATCCTGAAAGACTGCGTGTAGGGTCAAAGGATGGTCACTGGAAGGATAAATCTTCCCAGTGGTATGGAAAAATTTGCTCAATAACTGCATGGCATTATAGGTCGAACCCTGCATTTCTGACAGGCCTGCGATAATGAGATTACCCAATGGATGGCCAGCAAAGGCTCCAGCATCTTCAGAGAAGCGATACTGAAAGACCTTTTCATAAAACTTAGGCATATCTGACATGGCCACAAGGACATTCCGAAGATCACCTGGCGGTGTCAACTGCTGCATATTTTTTCTGAGTTCACCTGAAGAACCACCATCATCCGCCACCGTTACGATAGCAGCGATTTCCACATCTTTTTCACGTAGACTTTTAAGAATGACGGGGATCCCAGTCCCTCCACCAATCACCGTTATCTTTGGTTTTCTCATGAACGGTTTACCGTTTCCTTTCTTCGGTCCTTGTCGCGATGCCCTTCATTGACAGGCCAATTCTTGGATAAGTCCTGCGCCAAGCGTTTAGCAAAGGCCACACTACGGTGTTGACCACCCGTACAACCCATGGCAATGGTCAAAACGGACTTACCTTCCTTTTGGTAACTTGGCAAAATCGGCTCAATCAAGGCCAATAAATGTTGATAAAAGTCTTCTGACTCAGGATGGTTCATGACATAGTCGTACACTGGCTCATCCACTCCCGTTTGATTACGCAGTTCTGGTAGATAGTAGGGATTTGGCAAGAATCGAACATCAAAGACTAAATCTGCATCAATCGGGATTCCATATTTAAAGCCAAAAGACATAACTTCGATACGGAAAGACTGGGCTTGTTCCTGATCCGCAAACTGCTCTGCAATGGTTTTACGCAACTCACGTGGAGTGAGTTCAGTCGTATCCACCACATTTTGACTCATATTTTTCAAAGGTGCCAAGAGCTCACGTTCCAGCTTGATTCCATCCAAAATCCGACCATCTGCAGCTAATGGATGACTCCGTCTGGTTTCCTTGTAACGAGCGACCAATTCCTTATCTGCTGCATCCAAAAAGAGAATTTTAAAGTCCAGTTCTTCCTTGTTTTCCAACTCATCCAAAACAGCTTGAATCTCTGAGAAGAAAGAACGGCTACGCATATCTACTACCAAGGCCAACTTATGGTCGTCTTCCTTTGTTTCCACCAACTGCAAAAACTTAGGCAAGAGAGCTGGAGGCATATTATCAATAGTAAAATAACCCAAATCTTCGAAGGACTGAATGGCAACTGTTTTCCCTGCACCACTCATTCCTGTCACAATCACCAAGTGAAGTTGTTTCTTTGTCATCTTTTTCTCCTTATATCAAAAGAAGTTTGGCAGAACCAAACTTCAACTAGCTTATCCAATCTCTGCGATGACTTCGATTTCGACTTTTACATCACGAGGAAGACGAGCTACCTCCACAGCTGAACGAGCTGGAAATTCCTCTTTAAAGGCCGTTTGGTAAACCTCGTTAAAAGGAACAAAGTCGTTCATATCACTCAAGAAACAAGTTGTTTTGACAACATGGTCAAAGTCAGTTCCTGCCTCTGCCAAAATAGCACCGATGTTTTTCAAGACTTGTTCTGTCTGTTCTTGGATCGTTTCTCCAACGATTTCCCCAGTTTCAGGAGATAGGGGAACTTGACCACTAGCAAACAAAAGGTTGCCAACGATTTTTCCTTGAACATATGGTCCAATAGCCTTTGGAGCTTTGTCTGTATGAATTGTTTTTGCCATTTTCTTTTCCTCACAATTTTTCTAAGATTGCATCCCAAGCCTCATCCATCCCTGCCTTGCTGACAGATGAAAAGAGGATGAAATCGTCACTTGGGTCAAAGTTTAATTTCTTTTTGATTGATGATTCATGCTTGTTCCACTTACCACGAGGAATCTTGTCCGCCTTGGTCGCCACAATGATGACTGGAATCTCATAATACTTGAGAAATTCGTACATCTGCACATCATCTGCTGATGGGTCATGACGGAGGTCAACTAGACTGACAACCGCACGGAGATTTTCCCGAGTCGTTAAGTACTCCTCAATCATGCGCCCCCACTTTTCACGTTCCTTTTTAGAAACACGGGCATAGCCATAACCAGGCACATCCACAAAGCGCATCTTGTCATCAATGTTAAAGAAGTTCAGGAGCTGGGTTTTACCAGGTTTACCTGATGTTCGGGCTAGATTCTTGCGGTTCAGCATGGTGTTGATAAAGCTAGACTTGCCAACATTAGAACGCCCTGCTAGGGCAATCTCTGGCAGTTCATCCTGCGGATAGTGGGATTTATTCGCCGCACTGAGCAAGATTTCAGCATTGTGTGTATTAAGTTCCATAGTCACCTCTAGGCTGTTTCTAGGATTGGTTTATCCGTTCCATCGACAGCTTCTTTTGTGATACGGACCAATTTCACATTTTCCTGACTCGGTACTTCAAACATGACATCTAGCATGGTTTCTTCGATAATCGAGCGAAGACCACGCGCACCAGTTTTGCGTTCGATAGCCTTATTGGCGATTTCTTGAAGGGCTTCGTCGTCAAATTCCAACTCAACATCATCATAAGAAAGCAAGGTTTGGTATTGTTTGACCAAGGCATTTCTTGGCTCTTTCAAGATACGAACCAAGTCATCAACCGTTAATTGCTCAAGAGCTGCAAAAACAGGCAAGCGTCCAATCAGCTCAGGGATAATACCGAATTTTTGAATATCTTCTGCGATGATTTCTTGCATGTAAGAGCTGTTTTCGTCAATCGCCTTGTTATTTTGACCAAATCCAATGACTTTTTCTCCAAGACGTTGTTTGACGATTTCTTCAATGCCATCAAAGGCACCACCCACGATGAAGAGGATATTTTTAGTATCCACTTGAATCATCTCTTGTTGTGGATGCTTGCGTCCACCTTGAGGCGGTACGCTAGCAACTGTTCCCTCAATAATCTTGAGAAGGGCTTGTTGCACACCTTCACCAGAAACATCACGTGTGATAGACACGTTCTCGCTCTTCTTGGCAATCTTGTCAATTTCATCCACATAGATAATGCCACGCTCTGCACGTTCAATGTTAAAGTCAGCAGCCTGCAAGAGTTTGAGGAGGATATTTTCCACGTCCTCACCCACATAACCAGCCTCAGTAAGAGCTGTTGCATCCGCAATCGCAAAAGGTACATTCAAGCTCTTAGCCAAGGTCTGGGCCAAGAAAGTTTTCCCAGAACCAGTTGGGCCAATCATCAAGATGTTTGACTTCTGCAAATCCACATCTTCCGACTCTTCACGCGTATCATGAAAATTGATGCGTTTGTAGTGGTTGTAAACTGCCACTGCCAAGGCACGTTTGGCACGATCTTGACCGATTACATAGTGGTTCAAGATATGGAGTAGTTCGATTGGTTTTGGTACCTCAGACAAGTCTGCCAAGACTTCCTCGGCCAACTCCTCCCGAATGATTTCCTGGGCCAACTCCACACATTCATTACAGATAAAGGCGTTGTTCCCAGCGATTATTTTTTGTACTTCTTCTTGGCTTTTGCCACAAAATGAGCAATAAACCATCATATCATTATTCCTATTTGTAGGCATGATTTCCTTCCGTTCTATTCTATACTGTCATTCTATCTAAAATAAGGTCATGTAAAAAGCATGAATACTATTGACCAAATTAGTAAAGGCATTTAACCAGAGCAGGACAGAAAGTCCATAACGCTTTTTACGAAAAGCCTGTGCTCCTGCAAGCAAGCAGACCAAACACAGCATGGCTGTGAAAAAACCAAATATACTACGTTCCATTAGACTTCCTTTCTCTTGCGGTATTGGATGGTAAAATCATAAGGATTTTTCTCATCTTTGGTATAAGATTTGCTTGAAACCGTCTCAAAAAGGGACAAGTCAAAATCTTCAGGGAAATAGGTATCTCCCTCCACCCGAGCATGGATTTGAGTGACAATTACTTCATCCAAATAGGGTTCAAAAGCCTGAAAAATCTGCTTTCCACCGATAATATAAAGATTCTTGTCTTGACCCTGATACCAGTCTAGGACAGACTGGATATCGTGAAAAGTAGCAACCCCATCTATCTTTTCTTCTGGGTTACGAGTCAAAATCAAGGTCTCCCGTTTTGGAAGCAAGCGACGCCCCATCCCATCAAAGGTCACGCGCCCCATCAAGATAGCATGATTCAGAGTTGTTTCTTTGAAGTGTTGCAGTTCTGCTGGCAAATGCCAAGGCAGACGATTGTCCTTACCAATCACACCCTCTTCATCCTGGGCCCAAATAGCTACGATTTTCTTAGTCATGCTTCCATCCTTTTCACTGATAGTACTATTTTATCAAAAAACTCAAAAAAAGACTGGTTTGGAATAGCTTACAAGATAGAAAAAATCTGTAAGAAATTTCTTACAGATTTATATATGTTGCTATTGTTTCTTACAAACCAGGTGCTTGTCCAAGTTCTGCGGCAAGCATCCAGATTGTTTTATCAGTTTCAGTTTTAGCATCTGAGAAGATACCGTTTGTCACATCGTCACCTTCTTCATCAGTGACATCCAAACCTTTTTGGAAGAGTTCTGACAAGTAACGGTAGATAGCAAGAACACGTTCCAAGCTTTCTTCAACATCACGGTATTCACCAGCTTCTTCTTCGATTTCACTGTTTTGAAGGAATTCTGTCAAAGTAGAGAATGGGCTTCCCCCAAGTGTAATCAAACGCTCACTGATTTCATCCAATTGACCGTCAAGAGCTTCCATATACTCATCCATTTTTGGATGCCATACAAGGAAACCACGACCACGCATGTACCAGTGTACTTGGTGCAAAGCAACGTGAGCTACATACAAATCAGCAACAGCTTGGTTCAATACTTCCTTTGTTTTTGCCAATGCTACTGGCGCTGCTTTTGTCAATGATGTTACGTCTTTTACTGCTTCTTTTTTCAATTCTACCATTTTATTTTACCTCATTCATTATTATTTGTAACCACTTCTTACTGGTTACTCCCTTAGTATACTACTATGGAAAACCAATAGCAAGCCAAATGACTCACATGAGAAAAGTTGCAATAGACTGATAATTTAAGATTTTTTAGAATAATACTCTTCGAAAATTTCTTCAAACAACGGCAGCTTCCATCTCCAACCTCAAAACAGTATTTTGAGCTAACTTCGTCAGTTCTATCTACAACCTTAAAGCAGGTCTTTGAGCAACCCGCGACTAGCTTCCTAGTTTGCACTTTGATTTTCATTGAGTATAACTTTCAAACCTTCTTAACAGCACTAAAATAAAGAAAAAGAGGCTGGGACAAAAGCCCTAGCCTCTTTTTCTTTAGATTGTCAAGCAAGACGCAGTAGTTGAGTGGGCTCTACTACGCTGACTTCATCAGCTTTTACAGCCCTACTCAACTGTGTGGAGGTGGTACGACGAAATCGAATTCTAACGAATTACCTATTTCTGTCCCACTCTCTTTCTCAGTTTTACAGCTTAATACCAGACGCTGACATCCACACGTCCTCGAATCCCTTTAAGAGAGTCAGATGAAGTATATTGCCATCCTTTTTCTCCTGAATAATGAGGATTATTCCAATCAAGTGCATCCGTATAGGCCGCAACCCAGTTTACATGTTGTAAAATATTTGGATGATTCAAACGAGTTTGCAAAAGTTGACGATAGCTATAAACTTTCACATTTTGATAACCTGCTTTTTTCATGGTTTCCATATACTTATTAATGATTTTAACCCAAGTGTCTGTATCTGATGGAGCTTTCTTAGATTTATTTTCATATTCCCAATTTTCAACATCATAGTAGATTGGATAAGACAAATTCATCTTGTATTTCTTCAAGAGTTCAATAGTCTGCTTGGCATCATTCTCAGCATCTGTTTCATTTTCTGCATAGGTATAAAGATAAACACCATAAGGAATGCCTAGTCGATTAAGTTCTTGAATATTATAAGCCAATTCCTTATCTTCTACACCGCTATATCCCAAGCGAACAATAACGCCATCAACCCCATTTTCCTGGATAACCTTTTTCCAATCACTAATGCGGCCATTATGCTCACTGACATCAATAACCTTCTTAGCACGGTCAGTTCCGACCTGTTCTTCACGATGGTTAAAGAAATAACGGTGTCCGTTTCTATAAACCCAACCAACATTCAAGGCTTTCTTTTCTTTCAGTTCCCCTGAATCGGCAAAAGTATAACGAGTATCGTCCATGATTAACTCACCTGTTGCCATGACACCACTTTCAGTAAGATAGTAGTTTCCATGCCACTCATCTTGAGCCATGTATCCCCACTTCTTGAAATAATACCACTTTCCATCAATCTTTTGCCACTGTTCATTAGCATAAGAACCGTCTGCCTTAAGATAGAACCAACTCTTATAATGATTATCGTAAAGCCATTCGTTTTGCATCATAGCACCTTGACCATTCAAGAAATAATCTCCTTGCCACTGACTTTTAGCCATATAGCCCCACTTCTTGAAATAGTACCATTTGCCATTGATTTTCTGCCATTCTTGCTCTGCATAAGAACCGTCTGACTTGAGGTAGAACCAACTCTTATAATTGTTATCGTAAACCCATTCATTTTTAGCCATGTAACCACCCGCTTTAAGGTAATAGTTTCCATGCCATTCTTTTTGGGCATAACGACCATCTGCTTTTATATAGAACCAACTATTGTAGCTAGTATCGAAAATCCATTCACTCTTAGCTTTTGAACCATCTGCTTTTACATAGAAGTCACCTTCCCAATGTGCTGATGTTGAAGTTGACTTACTTTCTTCATTCTGACTACTAGCTCGCGTCTCTTTTACTTCTTCCTTTTTCTCTGGACGCTGACTAGAAGAAGTCTCAACCTTTTTCTCTTCTTCTTTTTGATCTGTAGTCGTTTCTGATTTCTTTTCTTCTACCTTACTAGAAGAAGCTTGAACACTGCTTTCTTCCGAAGATGCTTTCACTTCAGCTTCATTTGCAGCCACCTGATTAACGATCAATCCAAGCAAAAAGGCACTTGCTAATCCAATTTTTCCAATCTTTGTTTTCAATCTTTCCTCCCTTATAAAAAATGGAACAGACATCTGAATGCTGTTCCACCTAGCTTTTGCTACTTACTAATTATTTTACAAAGTCAAGCAATGCCAAGAAACTTTCAGCTTCAAGTGACGCACCACCAACAAGGGCACCGTCAACGTCTGGGCAAGCCATGTATGAAGCAACGTTTTCAGGTTTAACAGAACCACCGTATTGAACACGAACTTTGTCTGCAACTTCTTGACCAAAGTCAGCAGCTACAACGTCACGAACAACTTTACACATTTTTTGTGCGTCGTCTTGTGAAGCTGACTTACCAGTACCGATAGCCCAGATTGGCTCGTAAGCGATAACTGATACAGCAACTTGTTCAGCTGTCAAACCAGCCAATGCAGCAGATACTTGAGCACCTACAAACTCAGCAGCTTTACCAGCTTCGTAAGTTTCAAGTGACTCACCACAACAGATGATTGGAAGCATACCGTTTGCAAAGATTGCTTTTGCTTTTTTGTTGATATCTTCGTCAGTTTCATGGAAGTAGTCACGGCGTTCTGAGTGACCGATAACAACATAGTCAGTACCGATTTCTTTCAAAACTTGTGGGCTAGTTTCACCAGTGAAAGCACCTGCATTTTCAAAGTAGCAGTTTTGAGCAGCAACTTTAAGGTTTGAACCTTTTGCAGCAGCAAGAACAGTTGTCAAATCAAGAGCTGGAGCTGCGATACCTGCTTCAACAAGATCTGATGAAGGAAGTTTTGACGCAACTGCTTCAACGAATGCTTTAGCTTCTTCTGGATTTTTGTTCATTTTCCAGTTACCAGCGATAAATGGTTTACGTGACATTTCACATACCTCTTTTTTCAATTTATTTTCTATTTATTTTATCACAATTAGACACAGCTTGCAAATCTTACTCGGATTTCAAGCCTGCTTACAAGGATTAATCCTTCCAGAGATCCATAGCATTTCTAAAATCTGCCGATACCTGTGTCAACTGAGGATTGCTTGCTTCTCTCTCTGCCCGCTTGGCCTCTATTTGAACCACACTTTTAATGCCTTCATGGCGCCAATTTCTCAAAATCGCCTGAATGTACTTCCAGTTTGGTTTTCCATTCAAAACAGCTTCACGAAGAGCTTCTTTTATCAAGTCAGCACTGGTCCCATCTTCCTTTAGTGTCTTGGTCAAATCCTCAATCTCAAAAGGAGTCAACAAGCGCCCTAATTCCTGCTGGAAGGTCTCTACCAAATCCTTGAGCTGATTTTGAGGTATCAGCTGGTCTGAACTTGAATGAGCTGCTCCAAGCAAATTATCCAAACGTTCCAAAGCCAAACTAGCATCAAAAAGCAATTCAATTTCACCATTCAATTCGATAGTACGATACTGGAGCAGCCCTCTTTCCGTAAGATTGGAAATAGCCTGATTGACTTCCGAAATTTCCTTGCCAATCCTTTCAGCAATCTGGCTTGGGGACATTTCTTCTAAGCATGTCGTATTTTGCAAATAGAAAAATTGCCAGACCAGAAAATCGTCGCTGGAAGGAAAGAGTTCCTTAAAATGCAAGAGCAGGGCACTCGGTAAAACCAAGTTCCCTGATTTAAAAGCGTCTAAATATGTCATAATTCCTCTTATAAATACCCAAATGCAGAAGCATCATCTTCTATTTTTCTCCAGTCAAAAGGGGTTTCCTGATAGACAGCATAGTTCACCCAGTTACTGAAAAAGAGGGCTGCTGATGAAGACCAACAAAGACAAGGTGTCTGGTTGACATCATCATCCTTAAAGTAATTTTCTGGAATATGAGGATCCAAACCTGCATCACGATCTCGAAAATATTCATTTGCCAAGGTATCACGGTCATATTCCAAATGCCCAAAACTATAAATTTCTCGTAAATCACGACTAGCCAAAATCGAAACCCCAACCTGAGGTCCTTCTGATAAAATCTCTAGATTGGTTTTATTTAAGATTTCTTCCTTAGAAATCTCCGTATGCCGTGAATGAGGAGATACATAGCTATCGTCAAAGCCTCTAAAGAGAAGGTGCCCTTCTTTTAAAGCATCCTGAGGATAAATACCTGATAATTTACTGTCCATCTGGTATTTTTCAACCCCATAACGCAGATAGAGTCCCGCCTGAGCACCCCAACAGATATGAAGGGTCGAATAGACATGAGTCTTAGACCACTCGATTACCTGACTGAATTCCTCCCAATAGTCCACTTCCTCAAATGGTAAATGCTCAACTGGAGCACCCGTGATTATCATCCCATCAAAATACTCGTCCTTAACTTCAGGAAAAGTTTTATAGAAGGTCTCCATGTGCTCTGAGCGAGTTGTTTTAGAACGGTGGCTTTCCATATAGAGAAAATCAATATCCAGTTGCAGGGGTGTATTAGCCAAATGGCGCAACAACTGGGTCTCTGTGACCATTTTTTGTGGCATAAGATTTAAGATTAAAATCTTCAAAGGGCGGATATCTTGGTGGGCAGCACGTTGATCATCCATGACAAAGATATTCTCTGTCCGCAAAATCTCAACAGCTGGTAATTTTTTATCAATTCGAATCGGCATAACCCTCTCCTAACTGTACTCTTTCAGGAATAATTGCATATGTTTGAAGCCAAATCTCAAACACCTAGTCCTTTTATTATACTGCAAGAAGATATAGTTTTCAATTATAGTTTTTCTCTAACTAGCTATAGTCTTTTTTTATATCCTAATGTAGAGAAAACAGCCCTAGGGACTGTTTTTGATTAATAATGCATAAGAACCTTGTAATCGTAGTCACCGATTTTTTCACGACCGTTCAATTCATCCAATTCAACAAGGAAGGCACAACCTGCTACAACACCACCAAGTTTTTCAATCATCTCGATTGTTGCCTTAACAGTTCCACCTGTTGCCAAGAGATCATCTACAATAAGAACACGTTGACCTGGCTTAATGGCATCAGCATGCATAGTCAAGGTATCAACCCCGTATTCTTTTTCGTAGTCAGCAGAAATGACTTCACGTGGCAATTTACCTGGCTTACGAACAGGCGCAAAACCAATTCCCAACTCAAAGGCAACTGGACAGCCCACGATAAATCCACGAGCTTCAGGACCTACAATCATATCGATTTTCTTATCAGTAGCATACTGAACGATTTCACGAACAGCGTAGCTATAAGCATTTCCATCAGCCATCAAAGGACTGATATCACGGAAGGTAATCCCTTCCTTTGGATAATTTTCAATTGTTGCAATGTAATCTTTTAAATTCATCTTTTTCTTTCTTTCAAAGTTTTTACTCTCTATTATAGCATATTTTTTAAGAAAGAAGAAAGGAAAAGTTAACATCAATGATTATCTAACGATTTGACGATTTATAACTAGCCATAGCAATAAAGCCCAATTTCTTTTTATTCTTAGCGAACATTTTATACATAGTTAAAAACTGCTTTCTATTCTCCTTTTTACAAGCATTTACACAAATTTTCAAAGTTCCTAGCCAACCTTCGTCATAAATCATACCTGATAATTTCATTAATGTCATTTCACCAGTCAATACTTTCACATCACGATAACCTGATTCTATCATCACCTCTTCCCAACCATCTTGAGTTAAAGGACCTACATTTACATGAATTGCTTGTGACAGTTCCTGTCTGACAGGCTCTTTAGCTTCCTTAAGAAGCACATCATGTGTCAAGAGAAGACCTTCAGATTTTAAAACCCTTAGATACTCCATTACACATTTTTTCTTAGCTTGATCGGCTTGCATAGTCAGCATAGCTTCATTTATAACAATATCAAAACTAGCATCTTCATAAGGAAGTTTCATTGCATTTGCTCTTTCAAAACTGATTAAATGAGCAACACCTGCCGTTTCAGCAGATTTTTTAGCCACTTCTAAAGCTTGAGCATCCATATCAACAGCAGTTATCTTACAACCAAAACGCTGTGCCAACTCAATTGCTGTAGTTCCCCTATTACACGCAACCTCTAGAATTCTCTTTTCTTTTGAAAATCCTCCTTCCGCAATTAACCAATCTGTGGCACGTTTTCCACCTGGACGTAAGCGTTTTTTCCCCAGTTTTGCTAAAAACTTATGACCTGCTTCTGACATTTGAACACCTCTGTTTTTTCTTCATTATAACATAAAATGATATTATCTAACAATTCTAATCTAGTTTTTGATGAACTATAATCAAACGCATACAGTCTGCCATGATTATGGCATAAATCTATTAATTAACTCTCTAGTTCGAATTCAATTGCTCACGTAGTATACGCATATAGGTTCACTAGTAGATGGTAACCACGGAGTACTTACATCTCAGATGAACGACATGGCTGTTATACTCAAAAAAAGAAAGGACGAAATTTGTCCTTTCTCGAGCTTAGCTTTCCTTCTACCCACTACAGTTGACAAAGAGCCGAAAAAACCGGCTCTATAATATTTGTAGTGGGTAAATCTCCTATAAATATTATGGAGCCTATTTTTGTGTAGAAAAAAAGTCCCATATGACCTATAATGAAAAGCGACGAAACAACTCATTAGAAAGATTCATATG
>NZ_JASHAT010000013.1:0-40964 GCF_047464965.1 Streptococcus mitis | reverse complement strand
GTCGGGCTCATAACCCGAAGGTCGTAGGTTCAAATCCTGCTCCCGCAATAAGGCTCGGTAGCTCAGTTGGTAGAGCAATGGATTGAAGCTCCATGTGTCGGCGGTTCGATTCCGTCTCGCGCCATTTATATATTTTGGAAGGGTAGCGAAGAGGCTAAACGCGGCGGACTGTAAATCCGCTCCTTCGGGTTCGGGGGTTCGAATCCCTCCCCTTCCATTTTACGGGCATAGTTTAAAGGTAGAACTAAGGTCTCCAAAACCTTCAGTGTGGGTTCAATTCCTACTGCCCGTGTTAATAGAATTATGGCGGGTGTGGTGAAGTGGTTAACACACCAGATTGTGGCTCTGGCATGCGTGGGTTCGATCCCCATCACTCGCCTATTTTATATTATTGGGGTATAGCCAAGCGGTAAGGCAAGGGACTTTGACTCCCTCATGCGTTGGTTCGAATCCAGCTACCCCAGTTACTATTTGCCGGCGTGGCGGAATTGGCAGACGCGCTGGACTCAAAATCCAGTGTCCGCAAGGACGTGCCGGTTCGACCCCGGCCGCCGGTATAGTATAGAGTTAAGGAACGTTGTAAATCTTCGTTCCTTTTTTATATTATTTTTGGTATAATAATAGTTATTCAAATTTTATTTAGATTATGAAAGTGTAGGGAAGTATGTCTCGTTCTATCGATTTATTAAAACATCGGTATTTGAAAAATATTAAAGAAAATCCTGAATTGTTTGTCGGGATTGAGCTGGAATATCCTGTTGTAAACTTGGAAGGGGATGCTACAGATGTTGAAGTTATCAAGTACTTATTCCGATATTTAGTTTCTGCTTTGGATTTTACTGTCGAAAAGGTTGATGATTTTGGGACTCCTATTCAGTTAGTGGAGCCAGCAAGTCAGGATGTTATTTTATTTGAAGTTTCCTATACTACGATTGAGTTTGCATTTGGTAAGGCTGAAACAATTCAAGAGGTCGAAAATCGTTTTAATAATTATATGGATGTAATTCAGAGAAAATTAGGCGAATCCAATCATGCTATCGTTGGCTGCGGTATTCATCCCAACTGGAATAAAAATGAGAATACTCCAGTTGCTTATCCACGTTATCAGATGTTAGTGGACTATTTGAATTTGAGTAGAAATATGGCTGAATCAGACTTGCATCATTTCCCTGAATATGGTGCTTTTATCTGTGGGAGTCAGGTTCAGTTGGATGTTTCAAAGTCTAACTACTTACGAGTGATTAATGCTTTTACCCAAATTGAAGGGGCTAAGGCTTATTTACTTGCCAATTCTGAGTTTTCAGGTGAGAATTGGGATACGAAAATTTCAAGGGATATTTTCTGGGAAGAATCGATGCATGGTATATATCCAGAGAATGTTGGTGTCAATGCTAGGCTCTTTAAAGATGAGGATGATTTTTTTGATTATCTAGATCATTCTGCAATTTTTACTGCGGAACGTGATGAACAAACCTATTATTTTTATCCGATTCAGGCAAGGGACTATTTGGCTACACCTGAAATCCAAGCATATGCACTTAATGGGGATGAGATTATTATTTATCCTCAAGAGAAGGATTTTGAAACCCATCGTAGTTATCAGTACCAAGACTTAACGACTCGAGGAACGGTTGAGTTTCGTAGTGTGTGTACTCAACCTCTAGATAGAACCTTCGCTTCAGCAGCTTTTCACTTAGGATTGTTGGTTAATTTAGATAAGTTAGAAGCTTACTTAGAAGCAGCACCTTTCTCTAAAGAATTTGGTCGTAATTACAAGTTTTTAAGACGACAATTTTCTAAGAAAAAGCTTACAGAACAGGAAGAAACTGCGATAATAGAGTTTTCAAAAGACTTACTCCAGCTAGCTGAGGAAGGACTGGAGATGAGAAATAAGCAAGAAATGACCTACTTACAGCCTTTGAAAGAAGAATTGAATCTATAATTTTTCTTATAAAGCGAGAATTTTCTGAAAAATCATGATATAATTGAAGAGACTATAGATAAAGGATAGAGAGTAATGACATTAGTTTATCAATCAACGCGTGATGCGAAAAATACAGTAACTGCTAGCCAAGCTATTTTGCAAGGTTTGGCGACGGATGGTGGTTTATTTACACCACTTACTTATCCAAAGGTAGATTTGGACTTTGACAAATTGAAATATGCTTCTTATCAGGAAGTTGCTAAGATTGTTTTGTCAGCATTTTTAGATGACTTTACAGCTGAAGAGTTGGACTACTGTATCAACAATGCCTACGATAGCAAGTTTGATATTCCAGCTATAGCGCCTTTGGTGAAATTAGACGGCCAATACAATTTGGAACTGTTCCATGGTTCAACAATTGCCTTTAAGGATATGGCCTTGTCTATTTTGCCATACTTTATGACAACAGCTGCTAAGAAGCATGGTTTGGAGAACAAGATTGTCATCTTAACAGCGACATCTGGTGATACTGGGAAAGCTGCTATGGCAGGGTTTGCGGATGTGCCTGGAACTGAGATTATCGTCTTTTATCCAAAGGATGGTGTCAGCAAGGTTCAAGAGTTGCAAATGACCACTCAGACTGGTGATAATACTCATGTTATCGCTATTGATGGTAACTTTGACGATGCGCAAACAAATGTGAAGCATATGTTTAATGATGTGGCTCTTCGTGAAAGATTAGCGGACAACAACTTGCAATTTTCATCTGCAAACTCTATGAATATTGGTCGTTTGGTGCCACAGATTGTTTATTATGTTTATGCCTACGCTCAGTTGGTTAAGACTGGTGAGATTGTGGCTGGTGATAAGGTCAACTTCACAGTACCAACAGGAAACTTTGGAAATATCTTGGCTGCCTTTTATGCTAAGCAAATTGGTCTACCAGTTGGCAAATTAATCTGTGCTTCAAATGACAACAATGTTTTGACAGACTTTTTCAAGACACGTGTTTACGACAAGAAACGTGAGTTTAAAGTGACTACTAGTCCATCTATGGATATTTTGGTATCTTCAAACTTGGAGCGTTTGATTTTCCATCTTTTGGGGAATAATGCGGTTAAAACAGCTGAACTCATGAATGCCTTGAACAAGCAAGGACAATATGAGTTGACAGACTTTGATGCAGATATTCTGGACCTCTTTGCAGCTGAATATGCGACTGAGGAAGAAACAGCGGCAGAAATCAAGCGTGTTTATGAGTCAGATTCTTATATCGAGGATCCACATACGGCGGTTGCCTCAGCAGTTTATAAAAAATACCAAGTAGCTACTGGAGATGCGACTAAGACGGTGATTGCTTCAACAGCTAGTCCATACAAGTTCCCAGTGGTTGCAGTAGAGGCTGTAACAGGGAAAGTAGGTTTAACAGACTTTGAAGCCTTGGCTCAATTACATGAAATTTCAGGTGTTGCAGTACCACCAGCAGTTGATGGCCTTGAAACATCTCCAGTTCGTCACAAGACAACCGTGGCAGCTACTGATATGCAAGCAGCGGTGGAGGCTTATCTAGGACTTTAAGACAGAGGGAGTAAACTCGGTTGGGAAACCAACTGAGTTTCTTTTCATCAGGAGGAAGGATTGTTTAAGAAAAATAAAGACATTCTTAATATTGCCTTGCCAGCTATGGGCGAAAATTTTTTGCAGATGCTCATGGGGATGGTGGATAGTTACTTAGTAGCCCACTTGGGCTTGATAGCTATTTCGGGTGTATCAGTAGCTGGCAATATTATCACGATTTATCAGGCGATTTTCATCGCTCTGGGAGCTGCTATTTCCAGTGTTATTTCAAAAAATTTGGGGCAGAAGGATCAATCTATGCTAGCCTATCATGTGACTGAGGCATTGAAGATTACCTTACTATTAAGTTTCCTTTTAGGATTTTTGTCCATCTTCGCTGGGAAAGAGATGATAGGACTTTTGGGGACGGAGAGAGATGTAGCTGAGAGTGGTGGACTCTACCTATCTTTGGTAGGCGGATCGATTGTTCTCTTAGGTTTAATGACTAGTCTGGGAGCCTTGATTCGTGCAACGCATAATCCACGTCTGCCTCTCTATGTTAGTTTTTTATCCAATGCCTTGAATATTCTTTTTTCAAGTCTAGCTATTTTTGTTCTGGATATGGGGATAGCTGGTGTTGCTTGGGGGACAATTCTGTCTCGTTTGGTAGGTCTTGTGATTTTATGGTCGCAATTAAAGTTGCCTTTTGAGAAACCGACTTTTGGTTTAGATAAGGAACTATTGACCTTAGCGTTGCCAGCAGCTGGAGAGAGGCTCATGATGAGGGCTGGAGATGTCGTGATCATTGCCTTGGTTGTTTCTTTTGGAACGGAGGCGGTGGCTGGAAATGCAGTCGGAGAAGTCTTGACCCAGTTTAACTATATGCCTGCCTTTGGCGTCGCTACTGCAACGGTCATGCTGGTAGCTCGAGCAGTTGGAGAGGATAATTGGGAAAGAGTAGCTAATTTGAGCAAGCAAACCTTTTGGCTTTCTCTGCTTCTCATGTTGCCCTTGACGCTTAGTGTCTATGCCTTGGGTATACCACTAACTCATCTCTATACGACTGATTCTCTAGCGGTGGAGGCTAGTGTGCTAGTGACACTTTTTTCACTACTTGGTACTCCTATGACGATAGGAACAGTCATCTATACAGCAGTCTGGCAGGGTTTGGGCAATGCTCGGCTTCCCTTTTATGCGACAAGTATAGGAATGTGGTGTATCCGCATTGGAACAGGATATCTGATGGGGATTGTGCTTGGTTGGGGCTTGCCCGGTATTTGGGCCGGAACCCTTTTGGATAATGGTTTTCGTTGGTTATTTCTACGTTACCGTTACCAGCGTTATATGAGCTTGAAAGGATAGGAAATGCAAAAAACAGCTTTTATTTGGGATTTAGATGGGACTTTATTGGATTCTTACGAAGCGATTTTATCAGGAATTGAGGAAACTTTTGCTCAGTTTTCTATTCCTTATGATAAGGAGCAGGTGAGGGAGTTTATTCTCAAGTTTTCTGTGCAGGATTTACTTGTGCAGGTGGCAGAAGAGAGAAAGCTGGATGTGGAAATGCTAAATCAGGTGCGTGCCCAGAGTTTGGCTGAGAAGAATGCTCAGGTAGTTTTGATGCCAGGTGCGCGTGATGTGCTAGCTTGGGCAGAGGAATCAGGAATTCAGCAGTTTGTTTACACTCATAAGGGAGACAATGCTCGTACCATTCTCAGAGACTTGGGTTTGGAATCTTATTTTACAGAGATTTTAACCAGTCAGAGTGGTTTTGTGCGGAAGCCAAGTCCAGAAGCGGCTAACTATCTGTTAGGCAAGTATCAGTTGGATTCTGAGAAGACCTATTATATAGGGGATCGGACTCTGGATGTGGAATTTGCCCAGAATAGTGGGATTCAAAGTATCAACTTTTTAGAGTCGACTTATGAAGGAAATCATAGGATTCAAGGGTTAGCAGATATTCCTTATATTTTTGGGGATTGGGAACGATAAGATTGTGTCAGTTTTGTGACAGAGACCTAACAAACTATTTCAAGTAACCAAGTTTGTTACAAGGAATAGACAGTTCTGTTAAATAGGCCCGAGAGGGCTTTTTTTCTGCATTTTTTGTGTTATGATAGACAGGTACTCATTTGAAAGGAATAGGAAAGAATGAAGAAAAGAATATTATTAGCTTCAACAGTAGCCTTGTCATTTGCCCCAGTATTGGCAACTCAAGCAGAAGAAGTTCTTTGGACTGCACGTAGTGTTGAGCAAATCCAAAACGATTTGACTAAAACGGACAACAAAACAAGTTATACCGTTCAGTATGGTGATACCTTGATCACCATTGCAGAAGCCTTGGGTGTAGATGTCACAGTTCTTGCGAATTTGAATAAAATCACTAATATGGACTTGATTTTCCCAGAAACTGTTTTGACAACGACCGTCAATGAAGCAGAAGAAGTAACAGAAGTTGAAATCCAAACACCTCAAGCGGCTTCTAGTGAAGAGGTGACAACTGCGACAGCAGATTTGACAACCAATCAAGTGACCGTAGATGATCAAACTGTTCAGGTTGCAGACCTTTCTCAACCGATTGCAGAAGCGCCAAAAGCGGTAGAAACTACAAGTACAAAAGAAGTAGCAACAAATTCAGAAGTTGCAGAGACAGTTGCTACTGCAGAAGAAGTAGCACCATCTACAAATACTTCAACGTCAGAGGAGCAAACAGCCGAAACAAGTAGTGCAGTTGCAGAAGCAGCTCCTCAGGCAACGACTTCAGCTGAGAAAAATGAAACTCAAGCAAGCCCACAAGATGTTTCAACAGTGGAAGAAACTACAACTCCAACAGAAGAAACAGCAATCGAAACAACTGCAAAAAGTTCAGAAGAATTAAAAGAAGCCTCATCAAATGAAGCTACAACAGCAGTTTCTACTTATCAACCAGAAGAGAAGAAAACAGTTTCAACAACTTACGCAGCTCCAGCAGCGCCCGATTATGCTGGACTTGCGGTAGCGAAATCTGAAAATGCAGGCCTTCAACCACAAACAGCGGCCTTTAAAGAAGAAATTGCTAACTTGTTTGGCATCACATCCTTTAGTGGTTACCGTCCAGGAGACAGTGGAGATCACGGAAAAGGTTTGGCTATCGACTTTATGGTACCAGAAAGCTCAGAATTAGGGGATAAGATTGCGGAATACGCTATTCAAAACATGGCCAGCCGTGGAATTAGTTACATTATTTGGAAACAACGTTTCTATGCTCCATTCGATAGCAAATATGGGCCAGCTAATACTTGGAACCCAATGCCAGACCGTGGTAGCGTGACAGAAAATCACTATGATCACGTTCACGTTTCAATGAATGGATAAACCAGACTTGGTAATATCATTTTGACGAATGAGATCTAGCTTTCATGATTGGAAGTAAGTCTCGTTCGTTTTTCTTTGTCATACTCTTCGAAAGTCTCTTCAAACCACGTCAGTTTTATCTGCAACCTCAAAGCTGTGCTTTGAGCAACCTACGGCTAGCTTCCTAGTTTGCTCTTTGATTTTCATTGAGTATCAATATGAATGGAAAATGGAAGTTACCATTTTGTAATGATTGAAGCAACATTCTTGCAATCAATTTTACTTTATAACACAATTGATTAGTCAACTATTGATAAATCAAGATAGGAGAAAGAAATGATAGAGATTCAAGATCTGCTTTATCAACTCCGCTTGTCTGAGCAAGCGAGTACGCAATTGTTTGAAAAAAGACTTGGGATTAGTTTGACACGGTATCAGATTTTACTGTTTTTGCTGAAGCATTCCCCTTGTAATCAAATAGCGGTTCAGGAGCGTTTGAAGATTGATCAGGCTGCTTTGACCCGACATTTCAAAATTCTGGAAAAGGAAGGTTTGGTGGAGCGTCATCGTAATCCTGAAAATCAGCGGGAAGTGTTGGTAGAGGCTACGAAGTATGCCAAGGAGCAGTTAGTGGTGAATCCCCCTCTGAAGCATATCAAGGTTAAGGAAGAGATGGAAAGTATCTTAACAGAATCTGAAAAAACAGAACTCAACCGTTTATTAAATAAATTGGTTTTGTGGATTGAGAATATAGAAATTTAAGGAGAAATAGATGTCAATTATTACAATCATTTTAGCAACGATTGTTGCTTTGGAGCATTTTTACATTTTTTATTTGGAAAGTATTGCAACGCAATCAGATGCAACCAGTCGTGTCTTTAACATGGAAAAGGAAGAACTGGCTCGTCCGTCTGTAAGGTCATTGTTTAAAAATCAAGGGATTTATAATGCTCTACTAGGAGTCTTTCTCTTGTATGGGATTTATTTCTCACAGAATTTAGAAATTGTGACTATTTTTGTCTTATTTGTGATTGGGGCTGCGGCTTATGGCTCTCTTACAGCAGATAAGAAAATTATTTTGAAGCAAGGTGGACCAGCTATTTTAGCCTTGATTAGCATTTTCCTTTTTAAATAAATTTGAAGGTCGATTCTAATCTCGCTAATCCTTTTCAATCCAGAATAAGGGAAATATGTTATACTTGTTTTTAAGAAAATAGTTTCATTAAATTGGTTTTGAGGAGTTAGAAATGAAAGTATTAGTGACAGGTTTTGAGCCCTTTGGAGGGGAGAAGGTAAATCCAGCCTTGGAGGCCGTTAAAGGTTTACCAGCTGAAATCCATGGCGCTGAGGTCCGTTGGCTAGAAGTGCCGACAGTCTTTCACAAATCGGCCCAAGTATTGGAAGAAGAGATAAACCGTTATCAACCTGACTTTGTCCTTTGTATTGGCCAAGCAGGTGGAAGATCTAGTTTGACGCCTGAACGAGTGGCCATTAATCAAGACGATGCACGCATCCCGGATAACGAAGGTAATCAACCGATTGACCTTCCCATTCGCCCAGATGGTGCTCCGGCCTACTTTAGTAGTTTGCCGATTAAAGCGATGGTTCAAGCTATAAAAAAAGAGGGATTGCCGGCCTCTGTTTCCAATACGGCAGGTACTTTTGTCTGCAATCATTTGATGTATCAGGCCCTCTATTTGGTAGAAAAAAAATTTCCACATGTTAAGGCAGGTTTTATGCATATTCCTTATATGATGGAACAGGTGGTGAATCGACCGACTACTCCAGCTATGAGTTTAGTGGATATTAGGCGAGGGATAGAAGCGGCAATCGGGGCTATTATAGAACATGGAGATCAGGATCTCAAGTTGGTAGGCGGAGAAACTCATTGATAGAAAAAAGCTTGAGGGGAAACCTTCAAGCTTTTGGACGTTTTCGAGCCAGTACTGCCCGGTAGAAAATTATTTTATTGATTTGAATGTAGGGTAGGAGTGAGAAACTAGCAATTCCAAAAGTAATCCAATTGAGGAAGTACCAAGGAAGGAGTTGTAGGTCTAGAATAAAGCGCTGAAATTTGTAGCCTTTCATCAGGAAACGGCTGGTTTTTAGGATTTGTCCTGGTTTAGCTTGTCCTAAGTCTAGGGTATCACAGAGGAGAAATTCTACCTGCGAATAGGCATAGTATTGTGGGATATAGAGACTATTTCCGACAATCATCAAGAGGATACTTGCTAGAAAGTAAAGACCAAAGGTCATGAGGAAACGCTCAGTTTCAATTGACGTGAGATCCAGATTGGGAAACTCAGGATGAAGAACTACGAATTTCTTTGCTAGAAAGCTACTGTAAAAAAGAAAGTAAATTCCAAGCAAACTAGGAATACTCCATAAGAAGAGATAGAAACGTTTGAGGAGAAGAGTCAAAAAGGTTTGTGAAAAGTGCTCTTCGTTAAAGAGAGTGAGACTATTTTTGACGGATAGTTCTGTATCTGGATTCTTGATGAGTTTCAGCGTTGTATAGACTGAACTGGTCAGAAGTATTGTTCCGATAAAGGAGACTAATAGAGGAAAAAGGTAGGCTTGGAATACATGGCCAAACACGCTTAAAAAGGGTTGTTCTAAAACACTCTCGTTGATGCGCTCTAAGGGATTGAGGAAGCCAGACAAAATGATCAGCATGCTAGGTAAGAGATAGACGAGAAAGAGACGGGGATTTTCAGCCTGAAATTGTCTAGCTTGCAGACGAATGGTTTTTAAATCAATTTTTGGGTATTTCATTCTCTCATTATACACCATAGTTCGTGACAGTTCCAGCTTTTTTTGATAAAATCATACAGTATGCCCTTGGGCACAAAGTATGAACTGGGACTGTTTTTCCCAGCTTCGGAGGTAAAAAATGTCAGATTCACCAATCAAATATCGTTTGATTAAGAAAGAAAAACACACGGGAGCTCGTCTGGGAGAAATCATCACTCCCCACGGTACCTTCCCAACACCTATGTTTATGCCAGTTGGGACACAAGCCACTGTCAAAACTCAGTCGCCTGAAGAATTGAAGGAGATGGGTTCGGGAATTATCCTGTCAAACACCTATCATCTCTGGCTTCGTCCTGGAGATGAACTCATCGCACGCGCAGGTGGTCTCCACAAGTTCATGAATTGGGACCAGCCTATCTTGACAGATAGTGGTGGTTTTCAGGTTTATTCCTTAGCAGATAGCCGTAATATCACAGAAGAAGGAGTAACCTTTAAAAACCATCTCAATGGTTCTAAGATGTTCTTGTCCCCAGAAAAAGCCATTTCTATTCAGAATAATTTGGGCTCAGACATCATGATGTCCTTTGACGAATGTCCTCAGTTTTATCAACCTTACGACTACGTTAAGAAATCAATCGAGCGTACCAGCCGTTGGGCTGAGCGTGGTTTGAAGGCTCACCGTCGTCCGCATGACCAAGGGTTATTTGGGATTGTGCAGGGGGCTGGATTTGAAGATCTTCGCCGTCAATCGGCTCACGACCTTGTCAGCATGGATTTCCCAGGCTACTCTATTGGTGGTTTAGCAGTTGGAGAAACCCACGAAGAGATGAATGCCGTCTTGGACTTCACAACCCAACTGCTACCTGAAAATAAACCTCGCTATTTGATGGGTGTGGGAGCGCCAGATAGCTTGATTGATGGGGTGATTCGTGGTGTAGATATGTTTGACTGTGTCTTGCCGACTCGTATCGCTCGTAATGGGACTTGTATGACCAGTCAGGGACGTTTGGTTGTCAAAAATGCCCAGTTTGCTGAGGACTTTACACCACTGGATCCTGAGTGTGATTGCTACACATGTAAGAACTATACACGCGCCTACCTTCGTCACCTGCTCAAGGCTGATGAAACCTTTGGTATTCGCTTGACTAGCTATCACAATCTTTACTTCTTGCTTAACCTGATGAAGCAAGTGCGACAAGCCATCATGGATGACAATCTCTTAGAATTCCGTGAGTATTTTGTAGAAAAATATGGCTATAATAAGTCAGGCCGTAATTTTTAAACTGGAATAGATATAAGCTAAAAATCCTAAGTTTTCTCTTGGGATTTTTCTTCTTTTTTTGATAGAATAAAGTGTACAATGAAAGGGAGAATAAACTCGTATGCGTATTAAATGGTTTTCCTTGATTAGGATTACAGGTTTACTTTTGGTACTCTTGTATCATTTCTTTCAGACGATCTTTCCTGGAGGATTTTTCGGGGTAGATGTCTTTTTTACATTTTCAGGTTTCCTGATTACAGCTCTACTTATCGAAGAATTTTCTAAAAATCATGAAATTGATTTGGTTGGATTTTTTAGGAGACGCTTTTATCGTATCGTACCACCTGTGGTTTTGATGGTCTTGGTAACCATGCCCTTTACCTTTCTAGTTCGCCAAGATTATGTGGCTGGAATTGGGGGTCAAATTGCGGGTGTCTTAGGCTTCATGACCAACTTCTATGAACTTCTAACAGGAGGAAGTTATGAATCTCAGTTCATTCCTCATTTGTTTGTTCATAATTGGAGCTTGGCTGTTGAGGTTCACTACTATATCCTCTGGGGCTTGGCAGTTTGGTTCTTATCCAAACAGGCTAAATCAAATGGTCAGTTGAAGGGAATGGTCTTTCTCTTGTCTGCTGCTGCCTTCTTGATCAGCTTCTTCTCTATGTTTATTGGTAGTTTTCTAGTAACTTCTTATTCTTCTGTTTACTTCTCCAGTTTAACTCATATCTATCCATTCTTTTTGGGAAGTGTGTTAGCAACGATTGTAGGCGTTCGTCAGACGACTTCCCTAGTTAAGCAATTGGATAAAATCTGGGATTTACGCAAGACCCTTTTGGTTTTTGGAGGAGGTTTTGGATTCTTACTCATTTTGACCTTCTTTGTCAAATTTACCTATCTCTTTGCCTATCTTATGGGCTTCTTGCTTGCCAGCCTTGCAGCCCTTGCTATGATTCTGGCGGCGCGTGTCTTACATGAAAAGACTCCTAACATGCAGGAGCCAAAGATTATCAGCTTTTTAGCGGATACTAGCTATGCGGTTTATCTTTTCCATTGGCCTTTCTATATCATTTTCTCACAGTTGACATCAAATCTTCTTGCTGTGTTACTGACTTTGATTTGTTCTTATGGATTTGCCAGTCTTTCATTTTATGTATTGGAGCCGTGGATTGCAGGCAAGAACACACCTATTTTACAAACTATTCGTCCCCTGCCTTATATTCACGCAATTCTTGCGACAAGTACAGGAATCTTGGCGTTCATTGTCCTCTTAGTGACTTTGTTGGCACCACAAGTGGG
Source organism: Streptococcus mitis (assembly GCF_047464965.1). Taxonomy (GTDB): domain Bacteria; phylum Bacillota; class Bacilli; order Lactobacillales; family Streptococcaceae; genus Streptococcus; species Streptococcus mitis_DU. The sequence continues at coordinate 28,836 of NZ_JASHAT010000013.1, read as the reverse complement.
AGCGTTTGAGACAGACTTAACTGTCAATGGTTTGAAGCAAGCTGCAACAAATATTAGCCAGACCAAGGTGATGACAGAACGGGCAGATGCAAACAGTTTGGGGATTGCTGATGGCACTATGTTAATTGGTGACTCGGTGGCCTTAAGGGCAAATACAGCATTGCAGACAGCCCTTCCAGGGGCACAGATTAATGCACAAGTCAGCAGAACAACCAAGACCGCCAACGAAATCATGCTCAACAATAGCCAGAATAAATTTTTACCTAAGATGGTGGTCATTGCAACAGGGGTAAATAATCCTGAAAATTACAAGGATGACTGGGACAGTATCGTAAAAAATCTTCCTAAGGGCCACCATATGGTTTTGGTGACTCCTTATGAGGGAGATAAGACAAAAGAGACCTATGCCATCGTTGAGAAGGCTGCTGCCTATATGAGAGAATTGGCAGAGAAGACTCCTTATATCACCATTGCTGATTGGAATCAAGTTGCTAAGGAACATCCAGAGATCTGGACAGGAACAGACCAAGTCCATTTTGGAAGTGACAATAGTAAGATTGAAGCAGGAGCTAAATTGTATGCAGATACCATTGCTACAGCCTTGCAAACAGCTCAAGACAAGCCAGTCAAATCAAAATAACTTGTATTAAAAAGAGAAGAGTTGGAGAAATCCAGCTCTTTTAAAATATCTCTAGAAAATAGGTCTATACCATTTACAAATGAATCAGAAAGGTTTATAATGTAATTGACATAATAAATATCAAAAGTAATCTTTTAAGGAGGTCATTATTATGCCTAATTACGTTAAAGCGGATCAGTTTTTCTATCCATTTGGCATTCGTCGCGGTGGGTACTTAGAACTTGTTGATGGCAAATTTGGGAAACATGTGGATCAAATTCCTGAAGGAGCAGAGGTTCTTGACTATACTGGTTATAGCATTGCACCAGGTCTTGTGGATACTCATATTCATGGATATGCAGGTGTAGATGTGATGGACAACAACATTGAAGGTACATTGCATACTATGAGTGAAGGACTTCTTAGTACCGGTGTTACCAGTTTCTTGCCCACAACTTTAACAGCCACTTATGAGCAATTGCTTGCAGTCACTGAAAATCTTGGAAACCATTATAAAGAAGCAACAGGTGCTAAGATTCGTGGGATTTATTATGAAGGTCCATATTTCACAGAAACTTTTAAGGGGGCACAAAATCCAACTTATATGAGAGACCCGGGTGTTGAGGAGTTTCATTCTTGGCAGGATGCTGCAAAAGGGATGCTAAATAAAATCGCTATTGCACCAGAACGTGATGGGGTGGAAGATTTTGTACGTACTATTACAGGTGAAGGTGTGACAGTTGCACTTGGACACTCAGATGCGACATTTGAACAAGCTAAGAAGGCAGTTGATGCTGGAGCTAGTGTATGGGTACATGCCTATAATGGGATGCGTGGTTTAACACACCGCGAACTAGGTATGGTAGGAGCTATGTATGAGCTCCCACATACTTACGCAGAATTGATTTGTGATGGTTATCACGTAGATCCAAAAGCTTGTGAGATTTTACTTAAGCAAAAGGGGACAGAAAACATCGCTCTTATTACGGACTGTATGACAGCTGGTGGGCTTGAAGACGGTGACTATATGTTGGGAGAATTCCCTGTTGTAGTAGCAAATGGAACTGCACGTCTCAAATCTACTGGTAATTTGGCAGGTTCTATCCTCAAACTTAAAGATGGTATGAGAAATGTAGTCGAGTGGGGTATTGCGAATCCACACGAAGCAGTCATGATGGCTAGCCTTAACCCAGCAAAATCTGTTCACATTGATGATGTCTGTGGTCAAATCCGTGAAGGTTATGATGCGGACTTTATCGTATTAGATAAAGATTTGGAATTGGTAGCAACCTATCTAGATGGTGTGAAACGTTATCAAGCATAAGAGAAAAAGCAGAAGTTAGAGATTAGCTTCTGCTTTTTTATCTATATTGCTTTACCGGTAAATAAAAAAGTTAAAAAAATCACAAAAAAACTTGAAGAAACAAATGAAAAGGCTTACAATTATATTATAAATAGTACAAATAAAAAAACGGAGGAATGCTTTATGAAAGCCTATACTTATGTTAAACCAGGACTTGCTTCTTTTGTTGATGTAGACAAACCAGTGCTTCGCAAGCCAACAGACGCTATTGTGCGTATCGTAAAAACTACTATTTGTGGAACAGACCTCCATATTATCAAAGGGGATGTTCCTGCTTGCCAAAGTGGTACCATTCTTGGTCACGAAGGGATTGGGATTGTTGAAGAAGTTGGGGAAGGAGTTTCGAACTTCAAAAAAGGCGATAAGGTCTTGATTTCTTGTGTCTGTGCCTGTGGTAAATGCTACTACTGTAAAAAAGGAATTTATGCCCACTGTGAAGACGAAGGGGGCTGGATTTTCGGTCACCTGATTGATGGTATGCAGGCTGAATATTTACGTGTCCCTCATGCAGATAACACTCTTTACCACACTCCAGAAGACTTGTCAGATGAAGCCTTGGTTATGCTATCAGACATTCTGCCTACTGGGTATGAAATTGGTGTCTTGAAAGGGAAAGTAGAACCTGGTTGTAGTGTAGCCATTATTGGTTCAGGACCTGTTGGATTGGCTGCTCTTTTGACAGCCCAATTCTATTCACCAGCTAAATTGATTATGGTGGATTTAGACGATAACCGCTTGGAAACTGCCCTATCATTTGGTGCGACTCATAAGGTTAATTCTTCAGACCCTGAAAAAGCGATTAAAGAAATTTATGATTTGACAGATGGTCGTGGTGTGGATGTCGCTATCGAAGCTGTTGGTATTCCTGCAACATTTGATTTCTGTCAAAAGATTATCGGTGTAGACGGAACAGTTGCTAACTGTGGTGTACATGGTAAACCAGTTGAATTCGATTTAGATAAACTTTGGATTCGCAACATCAATGTAACAACTGGTTTGGTATCTACAAATACAACTCCACAATTGTTGAAAGCTCTTGAAAGTCATAAGATTGAACCAGAAAAATTGGTAACCCATTATTTCAAACTCAGTGAAATTGAAAAAGCTTATGAAGTATTCAGTAAGGCAGCAGACCACCATGCAATCAAGGTCATTATTGAAAACGATATTTCTGAAGCCTAGGTAGTAACAAGATTTTGGAACATAAGCAAATAGAAATTCAGTCATCATAGTATGGCTGGATTTTTTATCAAAAAAATTAAGAAATGAGCATATTTCTTTCCTTGTCTGGCGGAATTAGTTATAATATACGATACAAAGGAATTGAATGAATATGTATCGTGTTATAGAAATGTATGGAGATTTTGAACCCTGGTGGTTCTTAGAAGGTTGGGAAGAAGATATTGTAGCAAGTAAGAAATTTGACCAGTATTATGATGCTCTCAAATACTACAAAACTTGCTGGTTTAGATTGGAGCAAGAATCCCCTCTTTATAAAAGTAGAAGCGACTTGATGACCATTTTTTGGGACCCAGAAGACCAACGCTGGTGCGATGAATGTGATGAGTATTTACAACAATACCATTCGTTGGCTCTTTTGCAGGATGAGCAGGTTATTCCAGATGAAAAACTACGCCCAGGCTATGAAAAACAAACTGGTCAGGAAAGGCATCGTTCTTGCCGTATGAAATTAAAATAGAGAAAAGTAACTTTTTTGGAGTTGCTTTTTTATTTTTTCCAACTCTTTGCGAATAGTATAGGTGAGGAGGTAAGTATGGTTCAAGAAATTGCACAAGAAATCATTCGTTCGGCCCGGAAAAAAGGGGCGCAGGATATTTATTTTGTCCCTAAGTTAGACGCCTATGAGCTTCATATGAGGATAGGAGACGAGCGTTGTAAAATCGGTTGTTATGATTTTGAAAAGTTTGCGGCCGTCATCAGCCACTTTAAGTTTGTGGCGGGTATGAATGTGGGAGAAAAGCGACGTAGTCAGCTAGGTTCTTGTGATTATGAATATGACCAGAAGATGGCGTCCCTACGTTTATCTACTGTAGGCGATTATCGAGGGCATGAGAGTTTAGTTATTCGCTTGTTGCATGATGAGGAGCAGGATTTGCATTTTTGGTTTCAGGATATTGAAGAACTGGGCAAGCAGTACAGGCAACGGGGACTCTATCTTTTTGCTGGTCCAGTCGGCAGTGGTAAGACAACCTTAATGCACGAATTGGCTAAATCTCTCTTTAAAGGACAGCAAGTTATGTCCATCGAAGATCCTGTCGAAATCAAGCAGGACGACATGCTCCAGTTGCAGTTGAATGAGGCGATTGGACTAACCTATGAAAATCTCATCAAACTTTCCCTACGTCATCGACCAGATCTCTTGATTATCGGAGAAATTCGGGACAGCGAGACGGCGCGTGCAGTGGTCAGAGCTAGTTTGACAGGGGCGACAGTCTTTTCAACCATTCATGCCAAGAGTATTCGAGGTGTTTATGAGCGCCTGTTGGAGTTGGGTGTGAGTGAGGAGGAATTGGCAGTCGTTCTGCAGGGAGTCTGCTATCAGAGATTAATCGGGGGAGGAGGAATTGTTGACTTTGCAAACAAAGACTATCAAGAACACCAGCCAACTAGCTGGAATGAACAGATTGACCAGCTTCTTGAAGATGGACATATCACAAGTCTTCAGGCTGAAACGGAAAAAATTAGCTACAGCTAAGCAAAAAGATATCATCACCTTGTTTAACAATCTCTTTTCTAGCGGTTTTCATCTAGTGGAGACCATCTCCTTTTTAGATAGGAGTGCCTTATTGGACAAGCAATGTGTGACCCAGATGCGCACGGACTTGTCTCAGGGGAAATCATTCTCAGAAATGATGGAAAGTTTGGGCTTTTCAAATGCCATTGTCACTCAGTTATCCCTAGCGGAAGTCCATGGAAATCTCCACCTGAGTTTGGGAAAGATAGAAGAGTATCTAGACAATCTAGCCAAGGTCAAGAAAAAATTAATTGAAGTAGCAACCTATCCTTTGATTTTGCTGGGTTTTCTTCTCTTAATCATGCTGGGGCTACGGAATTATCTACTACCACAACTGGATAGTAGTAATATTGCCACCCAAATTATCGGAAATCTGCCACAAATTTTTCTAGGCATGGTAGGGTTTGTTTCTCTACTTACCCTTTTAGCACTAACTTTTTATAAAAGAAGTTCTAAGATGCGCGTCTTTTCTATCCTAGCACGCATTCCTTTTCTTGGAATCTTTGTGCAGACCTATTTGACAGCCTATTATGCGCGTGAGTGGGGGAATATGATTTCGCAGGGAATGGAGCTGACGCAGATTTTTCAGATCATGCAGGAACAAGGTTCCCAGCTCTTTAAAGAAATCGGTCAAGATCTGGCTCAAGCTCTCCAAAATGGTCGCGAATTTTCTCAGACGATAGGAACCTATCCTTTCTTTAGGAAGGAATTGAGTCTCATCATCGAGTATGGGGAAGTCAAGTCCAAGCTGGGTAGTGAGTTGGAAATCTATGCTGAAAAAACTTGGGAAGCCTTTTTTACCCGAGTCAACCGCACCATGAATTTGGTGCAGCCACTGGTCTTTATCTTTGTGGCTCTGATTATCGTTTTACTTTATGCGGCAATGCTCATGCCCATGTATCAAAATATGGAGGTAAATTTTTAAAATGAAAAAAATGATGACATTCTTGAAAAAAGCTAAGGTTAAAGCTTTCACGCTTGTGGAAATGTTGGTGGTCTTGCTCATCATCAGCGTGCTTCTCTTGCTCTTTGTACCTAATTTGACCAAGCAAAAAGAAGCAGTCAACGACAAGGGAAAAGCTGCTGTTGTTAAGGTGGTGGAAAGTCAGGCAGAACTTTATAGCTTGGATAAAAATGAAGATGCTAGCCTAAGTAAGTTACAAGCAGATGGGCGAATCACAGAAGAGCAGGCTAAAGCCTATAATGAATACTATACAAAAAATGGAGGAAAAAATCGTACAGTCAATGATTAAGGCATTTACCATGCTGGAAAGTCTCTTGGTTTTGGGTCTTGTGAGTATCCTTGCCTTGGCTTTGTCAGGTTCTGTTCAGTCTAGTTTTGCGGCAGTAGAGGAGCAGATTTTCTTTATGGAGTTTGAAGAACTCTATCGGGAAACTCAAAAACGCAGTGTAGCCAGTCAGCAAAAGACTAGTCTAAACTTAGACGGACAGACCATTAGTAATGACAGTCAAAAGCTGACAGTTCCTAAAGGAATTCAAGCACCATTGGGACAAAGTATCACATTTGACCGAGCTGGGGGCAATTCGTCCCTGGCTAAGGTTGAATTTCAGACCAGTAAAGGAACGATTCGCTATCAGTTATATCTAGGAAATGGAAAAATTAAACGCATTAAGGAAACAAAAAATTAGGGCAGTAATTTTACTGGAAGCAGTAGTCGCTCTAGCTATCTTTGCCAGCATTGCAACCCTCCTTTTGGGACAAATTCAGAAAAATAGGCAAGAAGAAGCAAAAATCTTGCAAAAGGAAGAAGTCTTGAGGGTAGCTAAGATGGCCTTGCAGACAGGTCAAAATCAGGTAAACATCAACGGAGTTGAGATTCAGGTGTTTTCTAGTGAAAAGGGATTGGAGGTCTACTATGGCTCAGAACAGTTGTTGGCTATCAAAGAGCCATAAGGTCAAGGCTTTCACCTTGTTGGAATCACTGATTGCCCTCATTGTCATTAGTGGAAGCTTACTCCTTTTTCAAGCCATGAGTCAGCTCCTCATTTCAGAAGTTCGCTACCAGCAGCAAAGCGAGCAAAAGGAGTGGCTCTTGTTTGTGGACCAGTTGGAGACAGAATTAGACCGTTCGCAGTTCGAAAAAGTGGAGGGCAATCGCCTCTATATGAAGCAAGATGGCAAGGATATCGCTATGGGTAAATCCAAATCGGATGATTTTCGGAAAACTGATGCTAGTGGACGAGGATATCAGCCTATGATTTATGGACTCAAATCAGCTCAGATTACAGAGGACAACCAACTGGTGCGTTTTCGTTTCCAGTTCCAAAAAGGCTTAGAAAGGGAGTTCATCTATCGTGTGGAAAAAGAAAAAAGTTAAGGCAGGTGTTCTCCTCTATGCAGTCACCATGGCAGCCATTTTTAGTCTTTTGTTACAATTTTACTTGAACCGACAAGTCGCTCACTATCAAGACTATGCTTTAAATAAAGAAAAGCTGATTGCTTTTGCCATGGCTAAGCGAACCAAAGATAAGGTTGAGCAAGAAAGTGGGGAACAGTCCTTTAATCTGGGTCAGGTGAGTTATCAAAATAAGAAAATAAGCTTGGTGACGACGGTTCGTACGTCTAAGAGTCAATATGAGTTTCTGTTTCCTTCAGTCAAAATCAAAGAAGAGAAAACAGATAAAAAGGAAGAGGTAGCGACCGATTCAAGCGAAAAAGTGGAGAAGAAAAAATCAGAAGAGAAGCCTGAAAAGAAAGAGAATTCCTAGCCAATCAAGCTACTTTGTGCTAAACTAAAAATATGAAACATGATTTTAACCATAAAGCAGAAACTTTTGATTCACCTAAAAATATCTTCCTTGCAAACTTGGTTTGTCAAGCAGTCGAGAAACAGATTGATCTTCTATCAGACAAAGAAATTTTGGATTTCGGTGGAGGGACGGGGCTGTTAACCTTGACCCTAGCCAAGCAGGCCAAGTCTGTAACATTGGTGGATATTTCGGAGAAAATGCTGGAGCAAGCTCGTTTGAAAGCGGAGCAACAAGACATCAAGAATATCCAGTTTTTGGAGCAAGATTTACTGGAAAAACCCTTGAAGCAAGAGTTTGATCTCATTGTTGTTTGTCGGGTTCTTCATCATATGCCTGATGTGGATGTGGCTCTCTCACTGTTTCATCAATATTTGAGAGAAAACGGACAACTTTTACTTGCTGATTTTACCAAGACAGAAGCTAACCATCATGGATTTGAATTGGCTGAACTGGAAACCAAGCTAATTCAGCACGGTTTTTCATCTGTGCATAGTCAGATCCTCTATAGCGCTGAAGATCTGTTTCAAGGAAATTACTCAGAACTCTTTTTAACAGTAGCCCAAAAATCACTCGCCTAGTCAGGGAGTGATTTTTTATAAGGATGGAAAAAAGAAGGGAAATTTGGTAAGATAGGAATATGGATTTTGAAAAAATTGAACAAGCTTATACCTATTTACTAGAGAATGTCCAAGTCATCCAAAGTGATTTGGCGACCAATTTTTATGACGCCTTGGTGGAGCAAAACAGCATCTATCTGGATGGTGAGACGGAGCTAAAACAGGTCAAAGAGAACAATCAGGCCCTTAAACGCTTAGCGCTTCGCAAAGAAGAATGGCTCAAGACCTACCAGTTTCTCTTGATGAAGGCTGGGCAGACAGAGCCCCTACAGGCCAATCACCAGTTTACGCCAGATGCCATTGCTTTACTTTTGGTGTTTATTGTAGAAGAATTGTTTAAAGAGGAGGAAATCACTATCCTCGAAATGGGTTCCGGGATGGGGATTCTGGGGGCTACTTTCTTGACCTCGCTTGATAAAAAGGTGGATTACTTGGGAATGGAAGTGGACGATTTGCTGATTGATTTGGCAGCTAGTATGGCAGATGTAATTGGTTTGCAGGCTGGCTTTGTCCAAGGAGATGCCGTTCGTCCACAAATGCTCAAAGAAAGCGACGTGGTCATCAGCGACTTGCCTGTCGGCTATTATCCTGATGATGCCGTTGCGTCGCGCCATCAAGTTGCTTCTAGCCAAGAACATACCTACGCCCATCACTTGCTCATGGAACAAGGGCTTAAGTATCTCAAGTCAGATGGATATGCTATTTTTCTCGCTCCGAGTTATTTGTTGACCAGTCCTCAAAGTGACTTGTTGAAAGGCTGGTTGAAAGAGGAGGCGAGTCTGACTGCCATGATTAGTTTGCCTGAAAATCTTTTTGCCAGTGCTAAACAATCCAAGACGATTTTTATCTTACAGAAGAAAAATGAAATAGCAGTAGATCCTTTTGTTTATCCACTTGCTAGCTTGCAAGATGCAAGTGTTTTAATGAAATTTAAAGAAAATTTTCAAAAATGGACTCAAGGTACTGAAATATAAAATAGATTTTGTTATAATAGATGAAAACGCTTAAAAGAGGAGTCTTGTTATGACAAAAACAATTGCAATCAATGCGGGAAGTTCAAGTTTGAAATGGCAATTATACTTAATGCCAGAAGAAAAAGTATTGGCGAAAGGTTTGATTGAACGTATCGGTTTGAAAGATTCAATTTCAACTGTAAAATTTGATGGTCGTTCTGAACAACAAATTTTGGATATCGAAAATCATACACAAGCTGTAAAAATCTTATTGGATGACTTGATTCGTTTCGATATTATCAAGGCTTATGACGAGATTACAGGTGTTGGCCACCGTGTTGTTGCCGGTGGAGAATATTTCAAAGAATCAACAGTTGTTGAGGGAGATGTTTTAGAAAAAGTTGAAGAGTTGAGCTTGTTGGCTCCTCTCCACAATCCAGCCAATGCGGCAGGTGTTCGTGCCTTCAAGGAATTGTTGCCAGACATTACCAGTGTAGTTGTTTTTGATACTTCATTCCACACAACTATGCCAGAGAAAGCTTATCGCTATCCTCTACCAACAAAATATTACACAGAAAACAAGGTTCGTAAATATGGTGCCCACGGTACAAGTCACCAGTTTGTAGCAGGAGAAGCAGCAAAACTCTTGGGCCGTCCATTAGAAGACTTAAAATTGATTACTTGCCACATCGGTAATGGTGCTTCTATTACAGCTGTTAAGGGTGGTCAATCTGTCGATACTTCAATGGGCTTCACTCCACTTGGTGGTGTGATGATGGGAACTCGTACAGGGGATATTGACCCAGCTATCATTCCTTACTTAATGCAATATACAGAGGACTTTAACACGCCTGAAGATATTAGTCACGTCCTTAATCGTGAATCAGGACTAATGGGGGTTTCAGGTAAATCCAGTGATATGCGTGATGTGATTGCTGCTATGAAAGAAGGGAACCACGATGCCACTTTGGCTTATGAAATGTATGTTGACCGTATCCAAAAACATATCGGTCAATACCTTGCGGTCCTAAATGGAGCAGATGCTATTATCTTTACTGCAGGTATCGGTGAAAATGCTGCAAACGTACGTGAAGATGTTATTTCAGGTATCTCTTGGTTCGGCTGTGATGTTGACCCAGAAAAGAATGTCTTCGGTGTGACAGGAGACATCTCAACAGAGGCAGCGAAAATCCGTGTCTTGGTTATTCCAACAGATGAAGAATTGGTCATTGCCCGTGACGTTGAACGCTTGAAAAAATAACTAAAATCAGAAAAAATATTCAGTACAAGGAGTTGGGAAAGAGATTTTTCCAGCTTCTTTTTCTGATGGAAATGTCCAAAACCTTGCTATGATTGGCTTTTTTGAAAAATATGGTATAATAGTAGTAATTTAATAGATGGAGTTGAGTTTTGAAGAAAAACTTTCGTGTAAAAAGAGAGAAAGATTTTAAGGCGATTTTCAAGGAGGGGACAAGTTTTGCCAATCGCAAGTTTGTTGTCTACCAACTAGAAAATCAGAAAAACCATTTTCGAGTAGGTCTATCAGTTAGCAAAAAACTGGGGAATGCCGTCACTAGAAATCAAATCAAGCGACGAATTAGACATATTATCCAGAATGCAAAAGGGAGTCTGGTAGAAGATGTCGACTTTGTTGTCATTGCTCGAAAAGGAGTCGAAACCTTGGGATACGCAGAGATGGAGAAAAATCTACTCCACGTATTAAAATTATCAAAGATTTACCAGGAAGGAAATGGGAGTGAAAAAGAAACTACAGTTGACTAGTTTGCTAGGACTGTCCCTATTGATCATGACAGCCTGTGCAACAAATGGGGCAACTAGCGATATTACAGCAGATTCGGCTGATTTTTGGAGTAAATTTGTTTACTTCTTTGCGGAAATCATTCGCTTTTTATCATTTGATATCAGTATCGGAGTGGGAATTATTCTCTTTACGGTCTTGATTCGTACACTGCTTTTGCCAGTCTTTCAAGTGCAAATGGTGGCTTCCAGAAAAATGCAGGAAGCTCAACCACGTATTAAGGCGCTTCGAGAACAATATCCAGGTCGAGATATGGAAAGCAGAACTAAGCTAGAGCAAGAAATGCGTAAAGTCTTTAAAGAAATGGGTGTCAGACAGTCAGATTCTCTTTGGCCGATTTTGATTCAGATGCCGGTTATCTTGGCCTTGTTCCAAGCTCTATCAAGAGTTGACTTTTTAAAGACAGGTCATTTCTTATGGATTAACCTTGGTGGTGTGGATACAACCCTTGTTCTTCCGATTTTAGCAGCTGTATTTACCTTTTTAAGTACTTGGTTGTCCAACAAGGCCTTGTCTGAACGTAATGGCGCTACGACTGCGATGATGTATGGGATTCCAGTCTTGATCTTTATCTTTGCAGTTTATGCACCAGGTGGAGTCGCCCTATACTGGACAGTGTCCAATGCTTATCAAGTCTTGCAAACCTATTTCTTGAACAATCCATTCAAGATTATCGCAGAGCGCGAGGCGGTAGTTCAGGCACAGAAAGATTTGGAAAATAGAAAAAGAAAAGCCAAGAAAAAGGCTCAGAAAACGAAATAATAAGGAGGAATCTGGTAATGGTAGTATTTACAGGTTCAACTGTTGAAGAAGCAATCCAGAAAGGATTGAAAGAATTAGATATCCCAAGACTGAAGGCTCATATCAAAGTCATTTCTCGTGAAAAAAATGGCTTTCTTGGTTTATTTGGTAAAAAACCAGCTCAAGTTGATATTGAAGCTATTAGTGAAACAACGGTCATTAAAGCTAATCAGCAGGCTGTAAAGGGTGTTCCTAAAGAAATTAACGAACAAAATGAACCAGTCAAAACAGTCAGTCAAGCGACTGTTGATTTAGGGCATGTTGTAGAAGCAATTAAAAAGATTGAAGAAGAAGGCCAAGGGGTTTCTGATGAAGTTAAGGCTGAAATTTTGAAAAATGAAAAACATGCTAACACCATTTTAGAAGAAACTGGGCATATTGAGATTTTAAATGAATTACAGCTTGAAGAAGCTGGTTTCGGGGAAGAAGTAGAAACTCCTATTGTTGAGAGTCGAGCTGAACAAACTGAAAGTCAAGAATTAGAAGATTTGGGCTTAAAAGTGGAACCGAGCTTTGACATTGAACAAGTAGCTACGGAAGTAACGACTTATGTCCAAACAATCATTGATGATATGGATGTTGAGGCGACGATTTCAAATGATTATAACCGTCGTAGCATCAATCTACAAATTGACACCAATGAGCCAGGTCGTATTATCGGTTACCATGGTAAAGTCTTGAAAGCTCTTCAACTGTTAGCTCAAAATTATCTTTACAACCGCTATTCAAGAACCTTCTATATCACTATTAATGTCAATGATTATGTTGAACACCGTGCAGAAGTCTTGCAGACCTATGCTCAAAAATTGGCGACTCGTGTTTTAGAAGAAGGTCGCAGCCATCAAACAGATCCAATGTCGAATAGTGAGCGCAAGATTATCCATCGTATTATTTCGCGTATGGATGGCGTGACTAGTTACTCTGAGGGTGACGAGCCAAATCGCTATGTCGTTGTAGATACAGAATAAGTAAAATCAGGTTTATCCTGATTTTTTGCTAGTTAGAGGAGGTTAAGTGGATGTTGAATAAGATAAGAGACTATCTAGACTTTGCGGGTTTGCAGTACCGTAATCAAGATAAAGCTGGTGATGAAAGAGAAAACATGTTGACCTTGCGGCAAAAAGGTCAAGAGGCTCGGAAGGATTTTACAGAACTGGCTAAAGCCTTTCAAGCAAGTCATCCAGAATGGCAACTCCAACAGACTAGCCAGTGGATGAATCAGGCACAGCGTTTGCGACCACATTTTTGGGTTTATCTACAACGTGAGGGGAAAGTGACAGAACCTATGATGGCTCTTCGTTTGTATGGAAGTTCTTCTGATTTTGGAGCCTCACTAGAAGTTAGTTTTATCGAGCGCAAGAAAGATGAGCAAACTCTAGGCAAGCAGGCCAAGGTTCTAGAAGTTCGAGTGGTAGAAGGGATTTATTATCTAGCCTACTCAGATGGTCAAAGTCAAAGATGGGATGCGAACGAAGAAAATCGTCAAATTTTAAGAAATAAACTATCCAATCAAGAAGTCCGTAAAGTGTTAGTTAAAGCAGATGTTTCTTTTATAGAAAATCAATCATTAGAAGTGATTTTAGAAAAATTAGAAGATGCTTATGAACGCTTACTTCCCTACTATCAGGCGACTAGAGGATAGCAAATAGAATACTTATTTACGTCGAATTGTTTAATTGCTATTCTATGTATTTTTTCATATAATAGTAAAATAGAATGTGTGATTCAATAATCACCTCAAATAGAAAGGAAATTCTATGTCAAATCTATCTGTTAATGCAATTCGTTTCCTAGGTATTGACGCTATCAACAAAGCCAACTCAGGTCACCCAGGTGTGGTTATGGGAGCAGCTCCGATGGCATACAGCCTCTTTACAAAACAACTTCGTATCAATCCAGCTCAACCAAACTGGATTAACCGCGACCGTTTTATTCTTTCAGCTGGTCATGGTTCAATGCTCCTTTATGCCCTTCTTCACCTTTCCGGTTTTGAAGATGTTAGCATGGATGAGATCAAGAGCTTCCGTCAATGGGGTTCAAAAACACCAGGTCATCCAGAATTCGGCCATACAGCCGGAATTGATGCTACAACAGGTCCTCTAGGTCAAGGGATTTCAACTGCCACTGGTTTTGCCCAGGCAGAACGTTTCTTGGCAGCCAAATATAATCGCGAAGGCTACAATATCTTTGACCACTATACTTATGTTATCTGTGGAGACGGAGACTTGATGGAAGGTGTCTCAAGTGAGGCGGCTTCATATGCAGGTTTGCAAAAACTAGATAAGTTGGTTGTCCTTTATGATTCAAATGACATCAACTTGGATGGTGAGACAAAGGATTCCTTTACAGAAAGTGTTCGTGACCGTTATAATGCCTATGGTTGGCATACTGCCTTGGTTGAAGATGGAACAGACTTGGAAGCAATCCATGCTGCTATCGAAACAGCTAAAGCTTCAGGTAAGCCATCTTTGATTGAAGTGAAGACTGTGATTGGATATGGTTCTCCAAACAAACAAGGAACTAATGCTGTACACGGTGCCCCTCTTGGAGCAGATGAAACTACAGCAACTCGTCAGGCTCTTGGTTGGGACTACGAACCATTTGAAATTCCAGAACAAGTTTACGCTGATTTCAAAGAACATGTTGCAGACCGTGGTGCATCAGCTTATCAAGCTTGGACAAAATTAGTTGCAGATTATAAAGAAGCTCACCCAGAACTAGCTGCAGAAGTAGAATCCATCATCGACGGACGCGATCCAGTTGAAGTGACTCCAGCGGACTTCCCTGCTTTAGAAAATGGCTTTTCTCAAGCAACTCGTAATTCAAGCCAAGATGCTTTGAACGTTGTAGCTGCTAAGTTGCCAACCTTCTTGGGTGGATCAGCGGACCTTGCTCACTCAAACATGACTTATATCAAAACAGATGGACTTCAAGACGATGCAAATCGCTTGAACCGTAACATTCAGTTTGGTGTTCGTGAATTTGCAATGGGAACGATCTTGAACGGGATGGCCCTTCACGGTGGACTTCGTGTATACGGTGGAACTTTCTTCGTCTTCTCTGACTATGTGAAGGCAGCTGTTCGCTTGTCAGCCTTGCAAGGACTTCCTGTGACTTATGTCTTTACCCACGATTCAATCGCAGTCGGGGAAGATGGCCCAACGCACGAACCAGTTGAACACTTAGCAGGTCTTCGTGCTATGCCAAATCTAAATGTTTTCCGTCCAGCAGATGCGCGTGAAACGCAAGCGGCTTGGTACCTTGCAGTGACAAGTGAAAAAACACCAACTGCCCTTGTCTTGACACGTCAAAACTTGACTGTTGAAGAAGGAACAGACTTCGACAAGGTTGCAAAAGGTGCCTATGTTGTCTATGAAAATGCATCAGACTTTGATACCATCTTGATTGCGACAGGTTCAGAGGTTAATCTTGCTGTCTCAGCTGCCAAAGAATTGGCTAGTCAAGGTGCAAAAGTCCGCGTAGTCAGCATGCCATCTACAGATGTCTTTGATAAACAAGATGTGGCTTACAAGGAAGAAATTCTTCCAAATGAAGTTCGCCGTCGTGTTGCAGTCGAAATGGGTGCAACTCAAAACTGGTACAAATATGTTGGTCTTGATGGTGCCGTTCTAGGTATTGATACCTTCGGAGCCTCTGCCCCAGCACCAAAAGTATTGGCAGAATATGGCTTTACTGTAGAAAATCTTGTAAAAGTCGTTCAAGACTTGAAATAATCCTAAGAATCAGAGCGTAAGCTCTGGTTTTTCTTACTAGAAAAGCAGGTACAATCTTGTAAAAGTAGCTGAAATTTGATATAGTAGTCCTATGTAAAAGACAAAGGAGAATACAATGAATCCAAATTATACATTTTTAATTATGCTTGTAGCGATGTTGGGCTTGATGTTCTTTATGCAACGCTCTCAAAAGAAACAAGCACAAAAACGTATGGAAAGCTTAAATAAACTACAAAAAGGCTATGAAGTGATTACAATCGGTGGACTTTACGGAACAGTCGATGAAGTAGATACTGAGAAGAGAACGATTGTTCTTGATGTAGATGGAGTTTACTTGACTTTTGAACTAGCTGCTATCAAGACAGTATTACCGCTGAAAGAAACAGCTTCACTCGAAGGTGCAATTGAAAAATAAGACGGGATTACTAACTCCCGTTTTTCTATAAAAGAAAGGAAATGGGATGAAAAAACTAGTCTTTGTCTGTCTGGGGAATATTTGCCGTAGTCCTATGGCCGAGTTTGTTATGAAATCAATGACAGATAATTATGAAATCCAAAGTCGAGCGACTTCTTCTTGGGAACATGGCAATCCGATTCATAAGGGAACGCAAGGGATTTTTCAACAGTATCAGATTCCTTACGACAAAGCCAAAACATCGCTTCAGATTAGTAAGGAAGATTTTGAAGCCTTTGATTATATTATCGGAATGGACGCTTCAAATGTTTCTGACCTACGTCAGATGTGTCCAGTAGACTGTCAAGATAAGATTTACTCATTTGCATCTGAAAGTGTTCCAGATCCTTGGTATACAGGAGATTTTGAGGAAACCTATCAGCGTGTTCAAGAGGGGTGTCAAGCATGGTTAGAACGTTTAGAGAAGGAGAGTGAAGATGGAAAATCTTAAGAATTTTTACGAAAAGTATCGTGTCTATCTGACTCGTCCACGTTTAGAGCTTTTGGCAGTAGTTACCATTGTTTTTTGTGCCGTACTCGTCTTTTTTCTAAATATTCCCGGAAAAGGCGTTCTAAAGCTTGATAATGGAACGATTGTTTACGACGGCAGTCTTGTACGTGGTAAAATGAATGGCCAAGGAACCATTACCTTCCAAAATGGGGACCAATATACAGGTGGTTTCAACAATGGAGCCTTCAACGGAAAAGGTACCTTTCAATCTAAAGAAGGCTGGACCTACGAAGGCGATTTTGTAAATGGTCAGGCTGAAGGAAAAGGAAAACTAACAACAGAACAAGAAGTTGTTTATGAAGGGACTTTTAAACAAGGCGTTTTTCAACAAAAATAAAGCCTCCTTATCAAAGGAGGTATTGTTATCATCTAAAAGTAAGCGCTTACTAGAAAATCTATCTCTTTCCAAGTTCCTCTTCCAAGTAAGTTTGTGAAATAAAAAAATATTTGAAATTCATTTCACAAACTCTAAAGAAAAAACTTGATAAGTAAAGAAAATGAGAAAAAATTCACAAACAATAAAAAATTCTTTGTGAAATGTTTATGAAACTGTTTACAAAGTTGAAATAATGCGTTATAATAAACTTGTGAAAAAATTAACAAAGGATATCGATCCTTGAAAGCTATGGAGGAAAATATGGCTGATAAAAAAACTGTGACACCAGAGGAAAAGAAACTCGCTGCTGAGAAGCATGTTGATGGATTGGTGCAAAAAGCTCTAGTTGCCCTTGAGGAAATGCGTAAACTCGACCAAGAACAGGTTGACTATATCGTAGCTAAAGCGTCAGTGGCAGCTTTGGATGCCCACGGAGAATTGGCTATACATGCCTATGAAGAAACAGGACGTGGTGTATTTGAAGATAAAGCAACTAAGAACTTGTTTGCTTGTGAACACGTAGTAAACAACATGCGTCACACTAAGACAGTTGGCGTTATCGAAGAAGACGATGTAACAGGTTTGACTCTTATCGCAGAACCAGTTGGTGTTGTCTGTGGTATCACTCCAACAACAAACCCAACATCAACAGCAATCTTCAAATCATTGATTTCATTGAAGACACGTAACCCAATCGTCTTTGCTTTCCATCCATCAGCACAAGAATCATCTGCTCATGCAGCTCGTATCGTTCGCGATGCAGCTATCGCAGCTGGAGCTCCTGAAAACTGCGTACAGTGGATCACTGAACCATCTATGGAAGCAACAAGTGCCCTTATGAACCACGAAGGTGTTGCAACAATCCTTGCAACAGGTGGTAATGCCATGGTTAAAGCTGCATACTCATGTGGTAAACCAGCTCTTGGGGTAGGTGCCGGAAACGTTCCAGCTTATGTTGAAAAATCAGCAAACATCCGTCAAGCAGCACACGATATCGTTATGTCTAAATCATTTGATAATGGTATGGTCTGTGCATCTGAACAAGCGGTTATCATTGATAAAGAAATTTATGATGAATTTGTAGCAGAGTTCAAATCATATCACACTTACTTTGTAAACAAAAAAGAAAAAGCACTTCTTGAAGAATTCTGCTTCGGCGTGAAAGCAAATAGCAAAAACTGTGCTGGTGCAAAATTGAACGCTGACATCGTTGGTAAACCAGCAACCTGGATTGCAGAACAAGCAGGATTTACAGTTCCAGAAGGAACAAACATTCTTGCTGCAGAATGTAAAGAAGTTGGCGAAAATGAGCCATTGACTCGTGAAAAATTATCACCAGTTATCGCAGTTTTGAAATCTGAAAGCCGTGAAGATGGTATTACTAAGGCTCGTCAAATGGTTGAATTTAACGGTCTTGGCCACTCAGCAGCTATCCACACAGCTGATGAAGAATTGACTAAAGAATTTGGTAAAGCTGTTAAAGCTATTCGTGTTATCTGTAACTCACCTTCTACTTTCGGTGGTATCGGGGACGTTTACAATGCCTTCTTGCCATCATTGACACTTGGATGTGGTTCTTACGGACGCAACTCAGTTGGGGATAACGTTAGTGCCATTAACCTCTTGAATATCAAAAAAGTCGGAAGACGGAGAAATAACATGCAATGGATGAAACTTCCTTCAAAAACATACTTTGAACGTGATTCAATTCAATACCTTCAAAAATGTCGTGACGTTGAACGTGTCATGATCGTTACTGACCATGCCATGGTAGAGCTTGGTTTCCTTGATCGTATCATCGAGCAACTTGATCTTCGTCGCAATAAGGTTGTTTACCAAATCTTTGCTGATGTAGAACCAGATCCAGATATCACAACTGTAAACCGTGGTACTGAGATTATGCGTGCCTTCAAACCAGATACAATCATTGCTCTTGGTGGTGGATCTCCAATGGATGCTGCTAAAGTAATGTGGCTCTTCTACGAACAACCAGAAGTGGACTTCCGTGACCTTGTTCAAAAATTCATGGATATCCGTAAACGTGCCTTCAAATTCCCATTACTTGGTAAGAAGACTAAATTCATCGCAATCCCAACAACATCTGGTACAGGATCTGAAGTAACACCATTTGCCGTTATCTCTGATAAAGCAAACAACCGCAAATACCCAATCGCTGACTACTCATTGACACCAACTGTGGCAATCGTAGACCCTGCCTTGGTATTGACAGTTCCTGGAGTTGTTGCTGCGGACACTGGTATGGACGTATTGACTCACGCGACTGAAGCTTACGTATCACAAATGGCTAGCGACTACACTGACGGACTTGCACTTCAAGCCATCAAGCTTGTATTCGAAAACCTTGAAAGCTCAGTTAAGAATGCAGACTTCCACTCACGCGAGAAAATGCATAACGCTTCAACAATCGCTGGTATGGCCTTTGCCAATGCCTTCCTAGGTATTTCTCACTCAATGGCTCATAAGATTGGTGCGCAATTCCACACAATTCACGGTCGTACAAATGCTATCTTGCTTCCATACGTCATCCGCTACAACGGTACACGTCCAGCTAAGACAGCAACATGGCCTAAGTACAACTACTACCGTGCAGATGAAAAATACCAAGATATCGCACGCATGCTTGGACTTCCAGCTTCTACTCCAGAAGAAGGTGTGGAGTCTTACGCAAAAGCTGTCTACGAACTTGGTGAGCGCGTAGGTATCCAAATGAACTTCAAAGCACAAGGTATCGACGAAAAAGAATGGAAAGAACATTCACGTGAATTAGCCTTCCTTGCTTACGAAGACCAATGTTCACCAGCTAACCCACGCCTTCCAATGGTTGACCATATGCAAGAAATCATCGAAGATTCTTACTATGGCTACAAAGAAAGACCAGGACGCCGTAAATAATTGTTTATCAGCCTAGAGGCAGGGAATCCCTGTCTCTTTTTTTGTAATTCTATTTGAAAAATGGTATAATCATCGCATATATTTATTTGAAAATCAAATCTTTTATAATCATGCGAGGGGCAAATGAACAAGATAAATGAGTTAGGGGATAAAGTGCGACTTTTAAGAGAGGAGAAAGGACTTAGTCGTCCAGTTTTTTGTGGGGATGAGTCTGAATTATCAGTGCGTCAGTTGGTGAGAATCGAAAAAGGAGAATTTCGACCGACTATAAAAACACTAGAATATATTGCAGATAGATTAGAAATTCCATCCTACGTCTTGATGCCAGATTATAAGGAACTGCCTAAACGCTACCAAGAATTAAAGTACTTTCTTTTACATCACCCTGACTATGGAGACAAGGAGTTGCAAGAACAAAAGGAAGAATATTTTGATGAGATTTTCGAGTGTTTTTATGATGACCTGCCCCGTGATGAGAAGATGATAGTGGACTGCCTTCAGGCAATAGATGCAGTGAGAGCGACTAGTAATTCTTTATACGGAAGTGGTGTGATTGAGGACAGTCTTCAAGACTTACTATCCAGAGATGTATATAAGGCTGAGGAATTGTTGAAATTGAGACTGTATTTTCTTTGTCAGTTAATGGATGGTTTAAACGATGGTGAGATAAAAAAGTCTGAGCATGAAACTATTCTTTATTTTCATGACAAATTAAGTTCTCAGGTTGATAAGATAGAGTTCGATTGTTTGGACTTACTTAGAGACTCCTTGTTAGCTTCTTTAACTTGTATAGAGGTTATGGGGTTGCTTCATTATTTTAAGAGGGCAGTCGAGACCTTAAATAAAATAGGGCAAAAAACACGAGATTTTCAAAAACAACCGATTGTCTTGATGGTGGAGTGGAAATATTATATTCAGATGGATTATGATACAGCCAAACAAAAGTATGAAGAAGCAAAAATGATGGCAAGGATGTTTGGCAATGGGAAGTTACTCGTTAGTTTAGATAATGAATGGGCCGAGGATCTAGAAAGATATCGTTAAAGAGTTTATAGGAGTGACATTTCTGTCATTGAGGGAATGCCGCTTTTTTGTTACAATGAATTTTACTTGATATACATCCAGAAGCAAACTAGGCAATAGAGAGAAAACTCTAAGTAGTAGGCCCATAGGGGAAATCAGTGCTGATGTAGCTTGAAGGATTTTCTATCAGTATGGTGTATGACGATAACAGTTTTAAACAAGGGGGAAAGAATGTCTATTTTATCCATTAAAAATATTTCAAAGTTTTACACTTTGGACGGTAAACATCAAGAACAGGCTTTAAAGAATATTAACCTGCAGATTGCAAAAGGTAAAATTACAGCGATTTACGGTCCATCAGGCTGTGGCAAAACCAGTCTACTAAACATCATAAGTGGTTTAGACAGACAATATGAAGGAGATTTAGAGTTTAAAGGGGAATCCCTCCGTGACTTATCAGAGATTGAACTAACTCAATTTCGTAAAGATAAGATTGGATTTGTGTTTCAAAACTTTAACCTCATTCCACATCAGTCTGTCTTGGACAATGTCAAGCTACCTCTCTATGTCAAAGATTTATCTGACAGGGAGATGACAATGATTGCAAAGGAGCAATTAAGTAACTTGGGCATGGAGCCTTTTATTGCTAAAAATGTTAAACAGCTTTCTGGTGGGCAAAAGCAACGTGTAGCAATCGCGCGTGCACTGGTAAATCAGCCAGATATGATTGTAGCAGATGAGCCAACGGGTTCGCTGGATTCTCAATCCCAAGAAATGGTATTGGAAGTATTTAAAAATTTAGCCCAAACAGGGAAAACAGTATTGATCGTAACCCATAATCCAGAGGTTGCGGAATATGCAGACGTGATTATCAAAATGAAGGATGGTGAAGTCGTTGAAGAAGTCAAAAAATAAAGGATTATCATTGAAAAATAAATTCAAACTTTCTTTAAATAACTTTATGGAAAGAAAATGGCGTAACCTATTGATTGCGCTAGCAACCTCAATCGGTTTTGTAGGAGTCTTAATTTCTTTTGGCTTGGGAAATGCTTTGATTTCGATGATTGATGAAAATACGAATGGAGGTCAAATTCCTTCTCAAGTTCAGATTGCTTTAAACACAAAAAATGTTGGACGAGGCTTTTTGAACCAAGACGATAAGAACTATATCACGGATACAGTTGGGAAAGAAGCTATTAAATATTTGGAGAGTCCTTTTGGGATGACCATGTCAAATATGACTATAGATGGGCAAGAAATGGATCTGAGTCAAACGATGCCTTCTTATGCTCAAGTAGTGAGTCTCTATGAGGATACAAGTATTTCTGTTAGTAGTAATGAAAAGGACAAAGTGGTAGCTGGATCCCTCTATACGGATGCAAATGAACAGGGTTTGACAATTCCAATCAGTTTACTTAAAAATTGGAATGAACAGACAGGAAACAATCTGACAGCTAGTGATGTTATTGGCAAATCAGTCTCAGCCAGCATTGTAGAAAATGCTGCCGAGGCTAGCAAGACTGCTCAATTTCAAACGAAGATTGTGCGTGTGATCAATGATGAAGATGACATGGAGGACAGCAACAGTTTCATGCCGTCTCATCAAATGGAAACGATTTTGAAAGAGGCTGGATTTACAAAAGCTGTATCTTATTTTATCTTGGAACTCAAAGATCCATCACAGACAAAAACGGTAACAGAAGAATTACAGAAAAATAAGAAGTATACCGTTCTTTCTCAACAGAAGGTTCTTGATATTGTGATTACCTTTATTCGTGTCATTCAGGGATTGTTGATTGTGCTTTCATCACAAGCTATTGTGGTAGCAGCGGTCATGATTGGTATCATTATTTACATCAATATCATGCAACGTTCTAAGGAAATAGGTGTCATGAAGGCAGTTGGTTATCAAAATCATGATGTCAAAGGGATTTTTATTTACGAGGCTATCTGGATTGTAGGCATCGCCTTGTTACTGGCCTTTTTGGTTGCACAAGGGGTGGGAAGTTTGGCGAATGCGGTTGTAAATCACTTTTATCCATCCATCACGAAGGTTTTTGAATTAAATTTGTTATCTGTTTTAGGAACTCTAGCTTTCGCTCTATTACTTGGTTATGTCTCAGCCTACTTCCCAGCACGTAAAATTAGTAAAATGGATCCTGTAGAATCGCTACGATATGAATAGTAAGGAAGTTCTTGATTTATAGCCTGAAAAAGAAACTAACATAGAAAAACAATGCCCGTACTTGCAATTAAACTTAAATAGTTATATAATAGGTTTGTTGAAAGGTGATTTGTAGTGATTCAAGTTACTCTTTTCACAATAAAAATTTCATGATTTTCATAAGGAGGAAATCACTAATGGTAGTTAAAGTTGGTATTAACGGTTTCGGACGTATCGGTCGTCTTGCTTTCCGTCGTATCCAAAACGTAGAAGGTGTTGAAGTTACTCGTATCAACGACCTTACAGATCCAGTTATGCTTGCACACTTGTTGAAATACGACACAACTCAAGGTCGTTTCGACGGTACTGTTGAAGTTAAAGAAGGTGGATTTGAAGTTAACGGTAAATTCATCAAAGTTTCTGCTGAACGTGATCCAGAACAAATCGACTGGGCTAACGACGGTGTAGAAATCGTTCTTGAAGCTACTGGTTTCTTTGCTAAGAAAGCAGCTGCTGAAAAACACTTGCACGCTGGTGGAGCTAAAAAAGTTGTTATCACTGCTCCTGGTGGAAACGACGTTAAAACAGTTGTATTCAACACTAACCACGACGTTCTTGACGGTACTGAAACAGTTATCTCAGGTGCTTCATGTACTACAAACTGCTTGGCTCCAATGGCTAAAGCTCTTCAAGACAACTTTGGTGTTGTTGAAGGATTGATGACTACTATCCACGCTTACACTGGTGACCAAATGATTCTTGACGGACCACACCGTGGTGGTGACCTTCGCCGTGCTCGCGCTGGTGCTGTAAACATCGTTCCTAACTCAACTGGTGCTGCAAAAGCTATCGGTCTTGTAATCCCAGAATTGAACGGTAAATTGGACGGAGCTGCTCAACGTGTTCCTGTTCCAGCAGGTTCTGTAACTGAGTTGGTAGCAGTTCTTGAAAAGAACGTTACTGTTGACGAAGTGAACGCAGCTATGAAAGCAGCTTCAAACGAATCATACGGATACACTGAAGATCCAATCGTATCTTCAGATATCCTAGGTATGTCTTACGGTTCATTGTTTGACGCAACTCAAACTAAAGTTCTTGACGTTGACGGTAAACAATTGGTTAAAGTTGTATCATGGTACGACAACGAAATGTCATACACTGCACAACTTGTTCGTACTCTTGAATACTTCGCAAAAATCGCTAAATAATTCATGAGTCGATAAAAAGCAAGGCCTCTGGTCTTGCTTTTTAAATATTTAAAAATGGATGACGCTATCATCCATTCTTTTTTAACTCTTTTTCAAAAGTATCTGATAGGGTAGTGAAGCTTAATTTCTCTAGAGTAAGCGGATGGGTAAAGGACAGTCGAAAGGCGTGGAGCATAAGCCGACTTGTTTTTGATTTACTATTATAGAGAGGGTCGCCTAAAATAGGGAAGTTATGATGCGAAAGGTGCACACGAATTTGATGGGTTCGCCCTGTCTTTAGTTTGCAACGAACCAAGGAAGTTTTGTTTGGGAATTGCTTTAATCTGCTTACATGTGTTTCAGCATATTGTCCATTTTTTGTATCAACTATTCGCTTTCTGCGATCATGGCGATCACGTCCAATTTTGTCTTTGAAAACAAGTTCTTTGCTGTTGATATGTCCGTCGACCTGTGCCCAATATTCCCTAGAAATCTCTTTTTTCTCCAGTAAGCGATTGAGAATAGGCAGGATAAAAGGATTTTTGGCAAAGAGAACCAAACCACTGGTTTCCATGTCCAGACGATGAACGACATAGCAGGTTTGGCCAACATAGGCACTGACATGGTTAAGAAGGGCGATTTCGTTTGGCTGATTACCATGCGTTTTCATCCCCTCTGGTTTGTTGACAATAATCAAGTGTTGATCTTGATAAACCTCTTGAACGAGGTTAGGATTGCCCCAAGGGATTTCTTTTTCGGGATAATCTTCCTTGTCAAACGTTAACTGGCAAATATCTCCAGGATTTACCATCTCGTTCCAGCGAACTTCTCGCTGATTAATTAAAATATGTTTCTTGATTCTCAAAAAATGCCGGATTTTTCTAGGAATGAGGAGTTGTTCCTCAAGTAATTGCTTTACCGTCATTTGAGGTAGAGAGTCTGGTAATGTAAATGTGAATTGCATACAGATATTGTAACAAAAAAAGCCCTATTTTGATAGGAAATAGCTAAATTCTTGTCTTCCTATGATGAAGATGATAAAATAAACGCATGAAATTAGATAAATTATTCGAGAAATTTCTTTCTCTTTTTAAAAAAGAAACAAGTGAATCAGAGGATTCTGGGTCTACTAGCTTGCGTCGTTCTCGCAGTGATAGAAAAAAATTAGCCCAAGTGGGTCCAATTCGAAAATTCTGGCGTCGCTATCATCTAACAAAGATTGTCCTTATACTAGGTTTGAGTGCAGGCTTGCTAGTTGGAACCTATTTGTTTGCTGTAGCCAAGTCAACCAATGTCAATGATTTGCAAAATGCCTTGAAAACTCGAACTCTTATTTTTGACCGTGAAGAAAAGGAGGCTGGTGCCTTGTCTGGTCAAAAAGGAACCTATGTTGAACTGACTGATATCAGTAAAAATTTGCAGAATGCCGTTATTGCGACAGAAGACCGTTCTTTCTATAAAAATGACGGGATTAACTATGGTCGTTTCTTCTTGGCTATTGTAACAGCTGGCCGTTCAGGTGGTGGATCTACTATTACCCAACAGCTAGCTAAAAACGCTTATTTGTCACAGGATCAAACTGTTGAGAGAAAAGCGAAAGAATTTTTCCTTGCCTTAGAATTAACAAAAAAATATAGTAAGGATCAAATTCTAACCATGTACCTTAACAACGCTTATTTTGGAAATGGTGTGTGGGGTGTAGAAGATGCGAGTAAGAAATACTTTGGAGTTTCTGCATCAGAAGTGAGTCTGGATCAAGCTGCGACTCTGGCAGGAATGCTAAAGGGGCCGGAACTGTATAATCCTTTGAATTCTGTAGAAGATTCTACCAATCGTCGCGATACTGTTTTGCAGAATATGCTTGCAGCGGGTTACATTGATAAAAACCAAGAAACCGAAGCAGCAGAAGTTGATATGACTTCGCAATTGCACGATAAGTATGAGGGAAAAATCTCAGATTACCGCTATCCTTCTTACTTTGATGCGGTTGTTAATGAAGCTGTTTCCAAGTATAATCTAACAGAGGAAGAAATCGTAAATAATGGCTACCGCATTTACACAGAGCTGGACCAAAACTACCAAGCAAATATGCAGGTTGTCTATGAAAATACAGCTCTATTTCCTAGGGCAGAGGATGGAACATTTGCTCAATCAGGAAGTGTAGCTCTCGAACCGAAAACAGGTGGAGTTCGTGGAGTTGTCGGTCAGGTTGCTGGCAATGATAAAACTGGATTCCGGAATTTCAACTATGCAACTCAATCAAAACGTAGCCCTGGTTCTACAATTAAGCCTTTAGTTGTTTATACGCCTGCAGTTGAAGCTGGCTGGGCTTTGAATAAGCAGTTGGATAACCATACCATGCAGTATGACAGCTATAAGGTTGATAACTATGCAGGGATCAAAACGAGTCGAGAAGTTCCTATGTATCAAGCCTTGGCAGAATCGCTTAATCTGCCTGCTGTTGCCACTGTTAATGATTTGGGCGTTGATAAGGCTTTTGAGGCGGGCGAAAAATTCGGACTCAACATGGAAAAGGTCGATCGTGTTCTTGGTGTCGCCTTGGGAAGCGGTGTTGAAACCAACCCTCTTCAAATGGCTCAAGCATATGCTGCCTTTGCAAATGAAGGTTTAATGCCGGAAGCTCATTTTATTAGTAGAATTGAAAATGCTAGTGGTCAGGTCATTGCGAGCCATAAAAATTCACAAAAACGGGTGATTGATAAGTCTGTAGCTGACAAGATGACCAGTATGATGTTGGGAACATTTACAAACGGAACAGGTATTAGTTCATCACCTGCAGACTATGTCATGGCAGGAAAAACAGGAACAACTGAAGCTGTTTTTAATCCGGAATACACAAGTGACCAGTGGGTGATTGGTTATACACCGGATGTAGTGATTAGTCACTGGCTTGGTTTCCCTACGACTGATGAAAATCACTATCTAGCAGGATCTACTTCAAACGGTGCAGCCCATGTCTTTAGAAACATTGCCAATACCATTTTACCTTATACGCCAGGAAGTACCTTTACAGTTGAAAATGCGTATAAGCAAAATGGAATTGCACCAGCCAATACAAGAAATCAAGTACAGAGTAATGAAGAAAATCAGGCGGATAATAGCCTTTCTGATATTAGAAGTCGTGCACAAAATCTGGTAGATGAGGCTAGCCGTGCTATCTCGGATGCTAAAATTAAGGAAAAGGCTCAAACGATATGGGATTCGGTAGTCAATCTATTTCGTTAAGATGCTTGTCAAAGCCTAGCTTTCTTGTTATAATAGATAGGATGGAGGCGTTATGGCACTAAAAAAAGCAAGCCTAGCTTGTGCGGTTTGTGGTTCGAGAAACTATTCAATCAAGATCAGCGGAAACCCCAAGCCAACACGACTAGAAGTAAATAAATTTTGTAAACATTGTGGTAAGTACACTACACACAGAGAAACGAGATAGGAGAGAGCGATGCGTTTTATTGGAGATATTTTTAGACTTCTTAAAGACACAACATGGCCAACTCGCAAGGAAAGCTGGAGAGATTTTCGTTCTATCATGGAATACACTGCTTTCTTTGTTGTGATTATTTATATTTTTGACAAGTTGATTGTTTCAGGTTTGATTCGATTTATTAACATTTTTTAGAAGACCTGTGGAGTTATTCACGCTAGAAATCTTCTATTATGAAAGGAAGTATCATGGATAGTTTTGATAAAGGATGGTTTGTCTTACAAACCTATTCTGGTTATGAAAATAAGGTAAAAGAAAATCTATTGCAACGTGCACAAACCTACAATATGTTGGATAATATTTTACGTGTTGAAATTCCAACACAAACAGTGCAAGTTGAAAAAAATGGAAAGAGAAAAGAAGTAGAAGAGAATCGCTTTCCAGGTTATGTTCTTGTAGAAATGGTGATGACAGATGAAGCTTGGTTTGTTGTTCGAAACACACCAAACGTTACAGGATTCGTCGGATCTCACGGAAATAGATCAAAACCAACTCCATTATTGGAACAAGAAATCCGTGATATCTTGGTTTCTATGGGACAAACTGTACAAGAGTTTGATATCGATGTTGAAGTTGGTCAAACTGTACGTATCATTGATGGTGCTTTTGCAGACTATACTGGTAAGATTACAGAGATTGATAACAATAAAGTGAAGATGATTATCTCTATGTTTGGTAATGACACAGTTGCAGAAGTAAACCTAAACCAAATTGCAGAATTATAACCCAAAGAGAGGCTTGCCCTCTCTTTTTTGTGCAGTTTAGACGGTGTAGGGAACAGAATGGAGGAAATGGGACAAAAGTGTTTCTGAATCTGTTAGACTGTATCTAGAAAGGGGAACGTTATGTTTAAAGAATTGTATAAAGAAGTCCAGGGAATTGTATATAAGAGTAGAAATGAATATTACTTGCATTTATGGGAACTATCGGATTGGGACCAAGAGGGTATGCTCTGCTTACATGAATTGATTAGTAGAGAAGAAGAGCTAGTAGAAGATATTCCTCGTTTACGTAAATACTTCAAAACTAAATTCCGAAATAGAATTCTAGACTATATCCGTAAACAAGAAAGCCAGAAGCGTAGATATGATAAAGAACCCTATGAAGAAGTAGGTGAGATTAGTCATCGTATCAGTGAGGGAGGTCTGTGGCTAGATGAGTATTATCTCTTTCATGAGACACTAAGAGATTATAGAAACAAACAAAGTAAAGACAAACAAGAAGAGTTAGAACGCGTCTTAAGACATGAACGCTTCCGAGGGCGTCAAAGAGT